>CANFCX010000035.1 GCA_947445225.1 Rhodospirillales bacterium | reverse complement strand
TGATCAAAGCGAAAATGCCCCAACTCAAGGCGCGGCTTGGGTCCAGCCCGTCTTCGCTGCGTGGCTCGCCCTAGGTCCGGCCTCATCCGGACCAAACCCTCGCCCTGGGGAGAGGGAGCCGCGCAGCGGCGGGTGAGGGGCTGGCTTTAGCTCGGACCGCGACGCGGCGTTCGCGCTCGGCCATCGCGCGCCGCAGGCGTGACCAGGCCTGGCGTGCCCGCCACCCGCCGCAGGGGCGTTGGGTGCCGTCCACGCTGTTTGGCGGAGAAGGGGTTCGGCAACGCGGGGTTGTGTGGTATGTCTCCGACACCTTTGGCGCTGGGAATCTTCGGATGCAGCGAAACGATCTTGCCTTGGGCGGGCTGCTGCTTTTTCTGGCGGTCAGCAATTTCCTCTTGGCGGCGGCGCACGGCGCGGTGGACGTAACCGCCTGGCCCCTGTTGAAGGATTGGAATGCGGGCAACACGATTTCGGCAGTGACTGCCACGATTTCGCTGGTGGCGGCGGGGGTGGCCATTCGCACCTATTGGGCGAACAACGACTGGAAGCGTCGGGAGTTCGTCGATCAAAGGTTCCGGCGATTTCTCGACAATCCCAACGTCCGCTGGGCGATGCTGATGCTCGATTGGACAAGCCGGGATATCGAGCTTTTCCCGGAAGACAAGGAACCGGCGGATCGGTATTACCGCGTTCATCAAGACCATTTGGCTGCAGCTTTGATCCCGCACGAAATTCCTTTGCGCCCAAACTTTGGACGGGAAATGACCCGGATGCGGGATGTTTTCGATGAGTACCTGTTTGAACTAGGCCTCTTCGCGACGATGCTGGACCAGAAACTCATCGGACCGAAGGACATCGAACGCTATCTCGGCTACACGATTCGGCTGATGGCCAATCTACCGAATGACGCCGGCAAGCGGAGAAGATCGGAGAGTTTCGCGCGGAACTTGCGCCTGTATATCGACTTATACTTCTCGGAAGGCGATGTCCTGAAGGTCATGCGGTGCGTCAAGGGCTGCGACATCGGCTATCGGAATGAGGACGAGCGCGGCTCCGATCGCACGAAACTCCAAGGGGAATGCGAGAGAGGCGACTGGAGGCGCCTTGTCGAAGATGCGCGCATCAAGGCGGAGAAGAGGCGGAAGCGGTTGCGAGAAGAGGCGGCGCCGAAGCCCTAGCCCCTTAAGCCGCGTCCGGCCTCCGCACACTTTTGGCGATTTCGTCGCCGCGGTCGCGTTCGACGATCGCGACGTCGTATTCGCCCTGGAGATCGAGCCAGAAGCGCGCGGCGTTGCCGAAATACCGTCCGAGCCGGACCGCCGTTTCGGCCGTGATCGCGCGGCGGGCGTTGAGGATGTCGGTGATGCGCCCCGAAGGCAAGCCCAAATCGAGCGCCAGCCGGTTGGCGCTCAACCCGCGTGTCGCTAGCTCGCGTTTCAACAGGCGGCCGGGATGCGCGATCGGAGGCATGGGTTCACCCCTTGTGGTAGTCGACGATTTCGACATCTTGGGCATCCCCCTTGCGGAACTCGAAGCAAATCCGCCAGGGTCCATTCACCGTCATCGCCCACTGGTCCTTGCGGTCGCCCTTGAGCTTAGGGAGCCCGACGCTGCTCAGGGAGCCGAGGTCCCGCAGCGTCGTGGCGACGTTTAGGGCCAGAAGAAGATCGACGGCGCCATCGACATCAAGGCCGCGAAACCGGTTCGGTCGCTCGCCCTCCCAGATCTTGCGGCTCGCGGCGTTGCGCCAAGACCGGATCACGGCAGAAACATAGTACGCGCGGCATCGTCCGGCGAGCCGCCTACTTCCGGTCGCCCGGCGACACGCTGGCGCAAATCGGCCGATTCACGCCCACCTTGCGGATGGATCAGCAGCCACAGAGGTTCGGTATCGAGGAAAAGAATCACCGCGGACGGCGAAGGCCCATGCGGGTTGCCCGCAACTCGTCGCGCTGCCGGTCGAAATCCTTCGCGCGGTCGTCGCCGCGGGCGCGCTTCATGCGCGAACACTACAACGCCGGCTCGTCGCCAGCCAGAGGGGCGTGCAACCTTACGGCAGGGCCCAGCGCATCAGTTGTAGCCCGGCATAGATCGCCGCCAGCATGACGCCGACGCCGAGAACGCGGCCGACCCAGGTGCGCCATGTCACAGGCATTGCGGCCTCCCATCGCCATTTGTCGCGGACTGGGCGAAGCATAGGCCTCGGAACCCACGCGGTCGATGGTGTTGTCCGATCAGCCCGCCCGGGCGAAACGCGCGAGGATGGCGTAGCCGCCGAGGATCGTCCGAGTCTCCAGCCGGCCCAGGCCGCCGGCCCGCAACGCATCGAGGCGGTCGATGGCGCGCGGGCGTGGCGTCACCTCGAAGTGGGCGAGCCAGGCGGATAATCCCGCGTTCAGCGGCCAGGGCAGGGTTTGGACGTCGCCGAAATCGACGATGTGCAGTACGCCCCCGGGCCGCAGCGCTCGGACCGCGGTGTCGAGCGCGCCGCGCCAGTCCGGCACCATCGACAACACATAGGACAACATCACGATATCGAAGCCGCGCCCATCCGCGCCGGGCGGGGGGCCGAACTGGGCATAGGACTCCGCCGCCTGGGCTAGCCCGTGACGCAGTGACACGCGTTTGGTTAGGCCGGCACGCGCCAGGCGGGCGGCGGCCGTCCGCAACATCTCGCCCGAGGCGTCGATTCCATATAACGGCCGGCCGGGATAAAGCCGGGCGATGCGGATCAAATTGCGCGCCGTGCCGCAACCCATCTCGCAAATGTGGGCGCCGGCCGGCGGATCCAATTCGTCGATCAGGGTGTCGCGGCCGAACAGGAAATATTTGCGGGTCAGGTCATAGATGTGCCGCTGGCGGCGGTACATCCGGTCCATGCGGATGGCGGCCTCGGTCCCCATGACGTGCTCTCCCATCGGCCGATCAGTCGCGGACGTAAACGTGGAAGCCGCCATAGATCGCGGCGCGGTCGTCGCGCAGCAAGCGGTCGCCCTCTGGGTCGCGCCGCCAGCGTTGCGCCACCGTGGGCGGCAGCGCCGCCGCGACCGGCGATTCCGCGCCCGCGGTGCGGAAGATCGTGCGCGCGCCCGGTGCCGAGGTGCGGTCGATCTCCGACCACAATTCGGCGATCTGCAACGGGGTCATCCAATCCTGGGCGTCGAGCAGGACATACCGGTCGAAACGCCGCGCCGGATGGCCGCGCAAGAAATCGGTCATCGAGGCGAGATGAGTGCCGACGCGGGCGGCACCCTCGCGCATGATGCGGTGATTCTCGCGCTTGAGGTAATCGGGCACGCCGCCGCGCAAGGCATCGCCGTAACGCCGGCCGAAGGCCTGCCAGGCGAAATAATTGTCCTCGAGCGGGAAGTCGCAGGCCAGGCGCCGCACCCTTTCCAGCATCGCCGCCGCCATGCCGCCCGCGCGCCGCGCATCTTCGCGCAGCGCCGCCAATTGTTTGGGTGGGATGCCGAGGGTGTAAAACGCCATCGGCATCGTGCAGGCGAGGCGGAAAAGCGGGTGCCGGAAAACCGGGGCGACGTGGCGCTCGAACAGATCGCGCTGTTCCTCGCGGTTGCGCGCGGCTAGGAAGCGCTCAGGATCGCCGCCGGCCATCCGACCCAGAAGATGTGCCAGCCCGATGAAGGTACCAAGCAGGCCGTGGCGGTAGAACCCGTTTCTGAAATACTCGATGCGCGGGCGCCGCAGCCACGACCCGTCCTCCCAGAACCGCCGGGATTCGTCGTCCAGCGCGCCGCGAATGAAACGCTGATACAGGATGGCGTTGCTGTCGGTGTCGGCCCGGCCGAGAAAGGAGTAGAGGCTGCCGTGATCGGGCAGGGTCGCGGCCGCCGCCAGACGCAGCCGGGTTAGCGCCAGATGTGCGGGATTGATGTCCACGGCGTCGATCGACGCCGGCCGCGCCACCAGATAGTTCAACGCGTTGCATCCGGCCGAGGCGATGGTGACGATGCGCGTGCTGGGATCGACTTGCATCGCCAGCAGGTCGATGCGCGGGTCTTCCCAAATCTGGGTGTAGACCAGGCGGCGGAACCACAGGGAGAAGGTCCGCTCCCGGAGCCCCGGGAGGCTGACGAACGGGCTGGATTCAACGGCGTCGGCGATCATTCGATAGGACATGAAACGGGCCTTGCTCTGGTTGCACTGGCAGGCCGTTTATCACAGGATTGTTGCGGCTTCGCCGTGCGCGGAGGCTCTCGGCGAATTTAATCCTACCGCAACAAAAACGCCGCCGCGCCTTAACCCTTACGCGGCATGGTGCATGCCCGCTTTGCCGAATCTCCGGAGCCGAAGCCCGATGCTCGCAGCGTCAGGTGGAGCCGCTTGGTGCGCTCGAGGGGGTGGCATCCGCGGCGGGGGCAAATTGCCGGCCATCGACCAGGGCGTTGACCGCGATCGTCTTGACCGCCGTCGCGTCCTGCTCCATCACCAGCCGCGCATACATCATGCGGTCCGTGCCCACATTGATGGCGGCCACGCGCCACACCCGCCGTAACGGGGTCCCGAACGCCCCCCGCCCAATCTGCCGAAACCGATCCCCGATCGCCAACGGCCTATTGCGACTCATACTCCAGTCTTTACGCACTATCCCTCTCCGTGACCCGACTATGCCGCAGGTTTTCTCGCAACGATTTACGCCATGGCGGAGCAATTTGCCACTATCGATATGGGGCCGATAGCCAACGGAAGTCAGGGGTGGCGCGACAATAGTCGCGGCTGCGGGCGAGCGCCTCGAATTTGATTCACATCAAGGCGTTTCCAGGGCGCTGTGTGTAACTGTCTTTCCGTGAGGAAGCCGGGTATTCGGCCGCTCGGTGCCAACGCAAGCCCTACCTGGAGCCCACTCCATGACGGAGAAAGGAAATCGGTGATCGACGGTCGCTACGCGCCGGCGCATGCGCTGACCTTCGCCGGGCAAGATGCCACTCTGGCCGGTGACATAATGACGCGGGACATCGTCTCGGTGCTGCCGGAGATGACGGTTCACCAGATCGCCGTGTTGCTCGGCCAATGGCATATCAGTGCGGTGCCGGTGCAGGATAGCGGATTGCTGGTCGGCGTCGTCGGGGAGGCCGAATTGAACCACTTCCAGGAACTGGGCACAGTGATAACGTTGGCCGAGGCCGCGAAAGCGCCCGGAAGGCGCGCCGCCGATATCATGTCCGCCAAAGTCGCCACCGTGTGGGAAGAGACGCCGCTGGTGGAAATCGCCAAGACCTTTCTGACGGAACACATCAAACGGGTCATGGTCATGCGTGGCGCGAAGCTTGTCGGCATCGTGGCTCGCGCCGACATCGTGCGCGCGCTCGCGGCGCGGCCGGCGGGCGCATCGCGGCCGGTCAGCGGCGAGGACGACATGATCCGGTACAAGGTGATCGAGACGCTTTTGGACATACCGGGGACCAGTCCGTGGTCGACCTCGGTCAAGGTGTCGAACGGAATCGTCGACCTCGGCGGCGCGGTCGAGGACGAAGCCGCGCGCGAGCCTTCCCGGGTAGCGATCGAGAAACTACCGAAGGTCGTCGAAGTACGGGACTGTCGCGCGGCCTTGCAGCCGTACTAAGCCGCGTCCCCGGCCCAAGCGCGTCGCGGGGTCGGCCGCGCCCTATCGCGTCGTCCGCAGCGGCGAAATTTGAACCGCGGCGAGCGCGAGCGGCGCAGACCGGAAGTTGACGCAGATCAAGGCGCTTGCGCGAGGCGGTGGTAACGATCCTAAGGCACGCAAAACGGAAATCGGAGAGTCCGTGACATGACCAAATTGGGAACTGCGGCAGGCGGTACGCCGCCGGCGGCGACGACCGACCCCTCGAAATCCGCCATCCGGGCGAAGGATATCATGACATCCAGTGTCGCGACGGTGCCGACCGACGCGACAGTTCGCGAAATCGCGGCGCTTTTGGCGGCCAAACACATCAGCGCGGTCCCGGTGCTGGATCGCCAGGGATCGCTCGTGGGTATCGTCAGCGAAGCCGATTTGATCGAGCGCCCGGAGCTCGGCACGGCCGCGACCGGGACGCCGAAATCGCATGGAACGCGCGCCGCCGATGTCATGTCGGCGAAGGTCGCGACCGTCGCGGAGGATGCGCCGCTGGCCGACATCGTTGGGATATTGCAGGCCGAACGCATCAAACGCGTGGTGGTCGTGCGCGCGGCGAAACTGATGGGCATCGTCACGCGCGGCGACATCGTGCGCGCCCTGGTCCGCCGGCCGGCGGGCTCGCTCCGGCCGTCGAGCGGGGACGACGACATGATCCGCTACAAAGCGATCGACGCGCTCATGGACATACCGGGCGCGTGTCCCTGGTCCACCACCGTCACGGTATCGAACGGCGTCGTCGAGCTCGACGGCACCATCGGGAGCGAGGCGTGCCGCCAGCCCGCCCGCCGCGCCATCGAGAAAATCCCCAACGTCGTCGAAGTGCGGGACCGCCGCGCCGCGTTGCAGCCCTACTAGACCGGCTACTTGGCGTTGGGGCGGACGAGTTCGTAAAAGCCGCTCAACTTCAGGCGGACGACAACCGGGGCGGCGGATTTGTTTTCCAGATACCAACCGTGGATGCCATCGAACGCCGCGACGAAGAAGCCGTTGGCGCCGGTCCCGACCGCCTGCCGATAGGTCGCCAGCGTGCTCGGGCCAGCTTCGGTTTCGCCATGCAAGTCGGAATAAAACTGCTCGGGGGCGGCGACGCCGGGCGCGGTCCATTCATAAACCAGCGCCGCGTCCTTTTTCATCCGCACCTTGTATTCCAGGCGATAACCCTTGTCGCCCTGCGCCGCGACCGGGATGTCGATGGTGTCGCTCTGAAACCCGATGGGGTAGTCGCGGGAAAACAGCGCGCTGGCCGGAAGTTCTTCCAAGACACTCTCCTGTCGCGGGGTTATCGAAAAGTTCCGGCCGGCGCGACTCATCGCGCAGGCGGGCGGGACCGTCGTTTGCCCATCCTCGCAGACCCGGGCAAGGACGATCCAGTCTTTTCGGCTCCCATCGCGCGCCGGGGGTCGAGCCCCGATGGGAGAGCGCGCGCCGGCCTTGTCAAGACCAGGCGACGCGGCGGCGTGCGCCCCGCTCCTGTGGGCACGATTGATCTGAATCATCAGGGTGAGGGGGCGGCACGGCTAAGTTGAAAGAGTGGAGCATTGGGAGAGCGACCATGAACACACGGATTGCAATTACGACAGGGAGACCGGACATGAGCGGCACGCGCATCAACGTCGGCAAGACCGGCCTGGTCCTCGGGCTTTCCTTAAGCGCGTGGCATCTGGGCTGGTCGATCTTGGTCGCTTTGAGTTGGGCGCAGCCTTTCATCGATTTCGTTTTCTGGATGCATTTCATCAAGCCCGTCTTGGTCGTCGAGGCGTTCGATTTCGGCCGGGCGGCCATTCTTCTGGTCGTGACCGGCGCTTTCGGCCTGGCCATCGGTTCGATATTCGCTTCGATCTGGAACGCATTTCACGAAGAGTGAGGCGCGCGCCTCCGATACGATCCCTGCGTGCTGAACCCGCTTTTGGAGGACAGGATGAACCCGTGGGAGATATGGAGCGCCGCGCTGGCGCGACTGCCGTTCGGCGGCGACGTCACGCAATCGATCGCGCCGCTGACGAATTGGTTTTCGCCCAATGTGGAGGTCAACTTCGCCGGCAATCGCCGGATCGAAGGCGACATCGTCACCAACGTCGCCAGTTACGGGAAGCAATTGGGGCTGCTGACCGAGGCGGTCGTCGCCTTGAGCGGCAACAACACCTCACCGGCGGTGAAAAAACTCCGCGACCTCGCCAAGGAAATCGAAAAGCGGAAATTGCAGCACAAGGACGACGTGCTGCGGCAGGCCCGAACATCGATCGAGACGCTTCAGAAGCTCGACCCCACGGGGTTCGCTCAAATGCTCAGGGAATTCGCCGCGCCACCCACCGCGAAGGGCAAGTAACTCACGCCCGTTAGGTCGTTTGATCGAGATCAATACCCTTGGGACCGGGCCGACCATACTGGTTCGCAGCAGATTGATTCAAAGGGAGGGTTTGGCATGACGACCGCACGCGTTGGCGTGGCTCTTGCCCTGGTTCCGGCTTGGGCCTGGGCGCAGACGCCGTTGGAGACCGACAGGTATTTCGGCGGGCCTCACACGATGTGGTGGGCCGCGGGATGGCCCGGCATGTTCTTCGGCCCGCTGATGATGATCTTGATGTTCGCCGCGATCATCGCCTGCGCGGTCCTTCTCGTCCGCTGGGTCGGCGGGCCGGGGCATGGACACGGGGCGCCGCCGCATCATCCGCCGTCGGGCCGCGCGCCGCTCGACATTCTCAAGGAGCGTTTCGCCCGCGGCGACATCGACAAGGACGAGTTCGAAGCTCGGCGTCGCGTCCTCGGCGATTGAGGCGCGGCGGCGAAGCCGGACCGCTACATCGCCGGCGTCGCCGCCAAGCGGTTGAGCCATTGCACCATGTCGCCCACGGCCACTTCGGGCGTGTCGAAGTGGTCGCCATTGACGGTCAAGAAAGCGTTGAGCGGATGAGCGGGCGCGAATTTGAAGCGTTCCGTCGCCGTGACCTGGCCGGCGTCCATGGTGCCGCGTACCCATAGGATCGGGGCCGTGATCTTGGGCAGCAGCTCGTAGTCGTAAAGCGGGCTTTCCTGGCCGGTATAGGACAGATAGGCGCGCGGCGTCGCCATGATGTCGTTGATCCCGCCCTGGAAAGCGGTGACTTCGTCGCCCAGGCCGCGCTTCACCAACTCGCGCGCGATGGCGACGTTGGGCACGCGGCCATCTCCGCGCGGCGGGCTGCTCGGCGCGAACACGATCAGCCCGGCGAGGTTCGCGCGGTGGGCGGCATAGAGAATGGCGTTGATGCCGCCCATGCTGTGGCCGGCGATGACGATGCGCTCGAAGCCGCGCGCCTTCAGCTTGGCCACCGCCTTGTCGGTGTCCTCAAGGCATTCTTCCGCCGTGCGGCGATAACGGCGCGAAGCCGACCAGCACATGTCCGGAGTCTCCAGCCCATAACCCGCCTTCTCGATCACCGGGCGCATGTCGTTGAACTGCGATCCGTCGCTACCCCCGCCGTGAAGAAGCACGACGCCGATTTTTTCGGCCGCATCCGCGGGCGCGACCACGAGGCAGGCGCTGGCGAACGCCAAGGCGAAGCGGCCGAAAGTGGGGGCGGTGATCCGCATATCGAAACTCCCGGATGAGCCAAGATCGATGAATACAGGACTCTAGAGGAACCGCGCGCTCCATACAATCCGCGGGCCGGATGGGCTGAACCGGCTTGGTCGCCTCGGCAATTTCTTTAATTTCTTGGCGCCGGCCTTCATTGGACTAGAGTCGCTTTGCCGCGGTTTGGGAAACCTCGGCAGTCCATCCCACACGACGAACCCTGTATATTCGGGGACATTTCTCGTTCGGAGTCAGATCAGATCACTTCAATGATGGACGGATCGAACGGATCGGCGGACGCCACCCGCTCGCTGCACGAATTGTTTTTCCGCTTGTGGCGGTTCGGCAGCAATGCCCTGGTCGGCTGGACGGCGACCCCGGTCGGCATCGAAATTCTGACAATCCCCAAAATCCGGCTTTTCGCCGCGCAACAGCCGCATCGCCGCGTGTTTTCCGGCGACCGCTTAATGGGCGCGCAGACTTTTTGCGATGTTGCTGAATCGCTGGGGCTGCAACCCATCGAATTGCGGCTCGATTACCGCATCGGCGAGGGCGCGGGGGAAATCCCGCCGGCGAGCGTCGAACGGGTGTTTTCATCCTTCGCGATCACGCGGACGGAGAGCCGCGCCCTGTTCCTGCTCGACATCGTGGGATTCTCCAAATTCAAGCCGGAAGAGCAGGCGAGCCAGCTCGCGACCATGGAATTCGCGCTCAACATCGCGGCCGAAACCGCGCGCGGCCACGGCGTGCCCATCGACATGGCGCGCTCCACGACCGGCGATGGTTATTACGTCTGGAACAAACACAAAGGCTCCGACGCCGACGTCCATCTCGGCGTCGGGCTGGTGTTGTACCTGGCCTTCAGCGCCGCGCTCGCCCGTGTCGTGCAAATGCAATCGGCCATACCCACGATCCGCGCCTGCCTCGGCGTCGGCAGCCATTACAGCTATCACCATCCCGAGCCCGGCGGCCCGACCGGCGTGGAATACATCGTGGGCGACGTCACCATCTCGGCGGCGCGGCTGATCGGGGGGGCGCGGCCAGGGCAAATCCTGATCGGCGATTTTCATCGCATCAAGGACGATTCGGACCGCCAGATCGACGTGCCGGCCTTCCTCAACGAAGTCGGGGAGAGGCTGGCGCGCATCGGAAACGTCGCGGTCTTCGGCAGCCGGCTCGCCCGTTTTTCGCTATACCCCACCGGGCCGCGCCAGACCGACGGCGGCTACCGCGCGCAGCGCCTGCGCCTGGTCGATAAACACGGCTTCGAGCATTTTTTCTTCAACGCCAAGGTCAATGTCTTCCCCGAAACCGGCGAGCCCTATTATTGCGGGCTGCGGCACGAGGATTTGCTGACGGCGATCGACAAGTAAGCCTTTAGCGCCCGGCGGCTTCGTCGGTGCGGCATGACCCGAGATCGAAGCCGCCGAGATTGGCTTGCGTCAGGTTGGCGCCGGAAAGATCGGTCGCCAGCACGCGGCCGGTGGGTTTGCCCGATGGGTCGCGGATCGTGATGGCCCCGGCCACGGCCCCGGCGAGGTTGGCGCGAAACAGGTTCGCATTGGCCAGCGACGCGCCGACCAAGATGGCCTCGGACAAATCGGCGCCGAGCAGGTTGCAACCAGTGAGGTTGGCGAGCGTGAGTTGGCTTCCGTGCAGCCCCGCGCCCACGAGTTTGGCGCCGCTGAACGAGCCGCCGCTGAGGTTGCGCCTGGACAGATCGTAATAACTGAGGTCCGCGCCGTTGAGCATCGCCTGACGGCCGCTGCTTCCGTTGCTGCCCAGCCATTGCTCATGGGCTTCCAGGATCGTGCGGATGCCGTCGGGGAAGGCGGCCGGGCTCAATCGCGACGGCGCTTGCGACAGGTTGCATTTGCTGACGTCCACGCCCTCCATCTTGGCGTCTTGGAGGATGGCGCCCTGTAGATTGACCTCGGTGCAGGCGGCGTTTTTGAGGTTCGCATGGGCCAGGTCGGCGCCCACGAACTGTGTCTTGCCGAGGCGCGATTCGGAAAGATCGGCGCCGCGTAGATTGGCATAGGACAAATCGCTGCCGGTGAGGTTGGCGCCGAACAACACCACACCTTCTAGATTGGCGCCGATCAGACTCGATCCGCCGAGATCGACGCCCGACATCTGAGCGCGCGTGGCGGTGGCGTATTCGGCCAGGCAGTCGGTGATGTCAGTCTGGTTGCGGCCGATTTGCGTGGCCCCGTCGGTGTTCAACATGACGCCGCCGCGGCAATCGGCGTCGGTCAAATTGGCGTGGTTGAGGATGGCGCCGCGAAGCGACACGCCGCGCAAAACCGCCTTGGTCAGATTGGCCCCGGTGAGATCGGCGCCGGCGAGGTTGGCCGCGAACAGATCGGCCTCGACCAGCCCGGCCCTGGCGAGTTGTGCCTTGGCGAGGCTTGCGCCAACGAAGACGGCGCGATTGAGAACAAGTCCGGCGAGGTTCGCTTGGTCCAGGTTCTTCCGGCCGAGATTGGCCTGACGCCCCTCCGGCCGCCCTTTCAGCCAGATTTGATGGCTGGCGACGACGGCGGCGATGGCTTCGGAGGTGGGGCGTTGTTCGGTGCTCATGCGGTGCGGCTCCAGCGCGCCTAGGATAATATGCCCCATCGCGCCGGTGTGTAAATTCATCGGACGGTGGGCTCGCAACTGGCATGGGCGCCTGAACTGGACCGGGGGCCGCTACGCTGGCCGCCTCAATGTACCCGTGGCAAGACGAGCAGCGCGGGGATGGTTTTTTCGCCCAGCGAGCGGCAAGCTTCCAGGCGGTGAAGGCCGGTCACCAGCACGAAACGCGCGCCGTCGCGGCGGACTTGGATGGGGGATTGCAGGCCCTCGGCCAGGATGGCCTCGGCCAGCGCCGCCACCTTCGCCGCGTCGAGCGTCGCGCGCAGCTTCGCCGGCACGTAGATTTCCTCGAGCTTGATCGGCACCGGCTTCATCATGGCGGCACTTCCCGCGCTAGTCGGCGAAGCCGCGGTGGAGTGTCTCCAAATTCGCGCGCAGCATCGTCTGATAGCCGCGCGGGTCGGGGGCGCCCGGCGCGGGTTCGGTCTCGCCGTCGTTCAGGATGACAAGCTTCGCGCCGGCGGCGGCGATGGCGGCCATGATGCCCTCGCTCGGCTCCCAATGGTGCAGCACTCGCGTGATCTCGCGCTCGCGGAGCAGGCGGGTGAACCCCGCGTAATCGGCGTCGGTCCAGCGCACGTCGTCTTCCAGGAAATAGCCGTCCACGAACACACCCGCCTCGTTGGTCAGATAGGCGAAACGGTCGGTCAATGACAACACCCTGGGATCGGCCACCTTCAGGAACTTCGCCTCGTATTCGGCCTTCAGCCCCAGGAATTCGCGGGTGAAGGCGGCGAGATTGGTCTCGATGGCGGCCGCGCCGTCCGGCGCCAGGCGCTTGAAATCGGTCGCCACGATTTCGGCCATGCGGATGGCGTTGGCCGGGCTGAACCAGACATAGGGCGAATCGCCGCCGCCGGTTTCCGCCTCGCGCCACGGCACGTCGGTGACTGGTTTGGCGATCAGCGCGACGCTCGCCTGCCCCTTGCCGAGCGGTCGCGCGGCGTCGATCTCAACCACCCAGATGTTCCGCGCACGCGCCTCGCGGAATAAGGGGTCCTCGGGCCAGATCGAGGCGATGGCGACAACAACGTCGGCGGCTTCCAGCGTCTGGTCGGTGGTCCGGTTGGCGCGCGCCAGGATGCGTGTCACTTGCCCCATGCCGGGCAGGGTGGCGGGCACCGGCTTGACCGTGATCGCCGTACCCTGGGCCAGTGCCGTGGCGATGGAATAGAGCGGCTGCAACGCCGTCACCACCGTGACCGGCCCTGGCTGCCGTGCTGCTTGGCTCGCCCCCGCGACCAGCGTCAGCAACGCCAGCGCCGCCAAGGCTCGCCGCGCGATCATGAAGGCACGCTCGCCGTGCGAAACACACCCAGCAGGTTGCGTGAGATCGCCGTCGCCGCGAAGAACGCCGCCGCCACCAGGATGATGGCGCCGCCCGACGGCACCGGGAATTCATATTGCATGGGCGCGACGATGCCGATGAAACACGCGGCGGTGGCGAAGACGACGCTGTAGGCCACGAAACCGCGCAGCGAACGGCTGACGTTGCGCGCGGCGGCGGCGGGGATGACCAGCAACGCTTCGACCAACACCGCGCCGACGATCTTCACGCAAGCCACCGTCACCAGCGTGATCAGGCAGACGAAGGCGTAATCGACGAGTTTCACCGAAACCCCGCGTGCCTGGGCCAGGCTGGGGCTGAAGCTACCGAGCAGCATGTGGTTGTAGAGCGGCGCCCCGACCGCGACGCAGATCGCGGCTACCGCCAGCAATACGTTCAGGTCGGTGTCGTTTACGGTCAGGATCGAGCCGAACAGGACACTTTCCAGGACATGGGTGTTCATCCGCGCCGAGACGTAAAGCAACAGCGAGGCGCCGATCGCCAGCGAGATGGACAGGAACACGCCGATCAACACGTCGTTGGACAGGCTGGTGCGATACTGCGTGTATTTCAGCACCAGCCCAAAGGCGAGGCAGAAGGCGAAGGTCGAGACATAGGGCGCGGTGTAGGATTCGCCGAGCAGCACGCCGATGCTGACTCCGGTCAGCGCGGCATTGCCGATCGCCTGGCTGAAAAACGCCATGCGTTTGATAACAACCATGGTGCCGAGGATGCCGAGCAGCGGCCCGATGACCGCGGCGGCGATGGCGGCGTTGGCGACGAAACGCAGGAAAAACGTGTTCGGGAGCACGCCGAAAGTGGCAAGCGCCTCGAACCCGGCGCGGATGGCGGCGTAAAGTTCGCTCATGCCGCCCTCTTGGGCGACGGCCCAGCCGGCAGCGCGTTTTCCGGCGGCCCGCTCCACGCGACCTTGCGGTTGATGAAGGTGGCCGTCGCGGCGACCCGGCGCACTTGGTCCCAATCGTGGCTGACCCACAACACGGTCGTGCCCGCGGCGGCCAGCTCGCGCACGATGCCTTCGACCAGCCGGGCGCCGTCATCGTCCATGTTCGATGTCGGCTCGTCCATGATCAGAATGCCGGGATTGGGCACCAGGGCCTGCGCGAACAACAGGCGTTGGCGCTCGCCGCCGGACAGAAATCCGAACAGCCGCCGGGTCTTGCCGGCAAGCCCCAACCGGGCGATGGCTTCGTCCTGCGCCGCCCGATTGCGCGACGAGCGGCCGGCGAAGGCGGGCCGGCGCTGGTTCATGATCGCCATCACATCGAGCACGGTCAGCGGCATCGTGCGATCGAGGTCGAGCGATTGCGGCGCATAGCCGACGACCGTGCCGGAATCGGCCCATTCGATCGCGCCCTCATGGGGGACCTGCCCGAGCAGGGCGCGGATCAACGTGGTCTTGCCGCCGCCATTGGGTCCGACGATGCAATGGATTTCGCCCTTGGCCACGTCGAAGGACACACGCGACAGAACATCCTCGCCGCCGAGACGAACATCGACCTCGCGGAAGCGGAGCGCGGGCACACTCATCTACTGCGCGGCCTCGTCGAGCGCGCGCGCCAGCGTCTCCAGGTTTCGCCGCATATCTTCTTCGAATTTATCGGCGGTGAACGGCCCGTCGGTGACATGCGACAACGTGTAGACCTTGACCCCGGTCTCGCGCTGCACGGTCGCCGCCAGCTCGCCGCCGAAATATTGCTCGGCGAACAACACGGTGACTCGCGCGGCCTTGATGTCGTCGACGGTCTGGGCAAGCTGCCGCGCGGTCGGCGCCACGCCGTGGCGCGGCTCGATCACCGCGCTGATGCGCATGCCGAGTTCCTGAAACAGATAGTCGTATCCCGCATGCATCGTCGCGGCGCGGAAATCGGCCTTGGCGTGGGGAGCTAGCCGCTGCATCAGATCGGCGCGAAGCTGGCGGATGCGGGTCGAGTAATCGCGGGCGTTGTTGCGGTAAAAGGCGCCGTTCTTCGGATCGATCTCGCCGAGCCGCCGCGCGATTTCGTATATCTGCTGCACCGCCGCCGTGGTCGAGACGAAGGTGTGGGGGTTGACCACCTTTTCCTTGCCGCGTTCGCCGCCGATGGGGATCAACGCGACCGTGGCGTTGGCCCAGATCAGCGGCAGCTTGTCCTTGCGCCCGGTCGCCTCGACGATCTTGAACGCCCATTCGTCATGCCCGATGCCGTTGACCACCAACGCGTCGAGGCTCAGCGCGCGCTTGATGTCCTCGGGCTGAGGCTGATAGCCGTGCGGATTGGCCTCGGCCGGAACGATGGGCACGACCTCGGCGCGATCGCCGACGATGTTTTTGACGAAGCTGTAATAGGGATGGAGCGTGATCCCGATCCGCAGCTTCTGTTGCGCCTGGGCCGGGCCGGCGGCGGTTAGGATCAGTGCCGCGCCGATCAGAAGCGCCGCGAGTTTCACTGGCCGCATCGCCATATCAATTTCCTTTCAGGCGGGCCACTTCATCGGCCCCGCTATAAGGGATGACCTGGCGCCATCCGGCGCGCGCCAGGAATTCCGCCCGATAGGCTTCGGGGGCCGCGATCTTGGCATTCGGGTTTACCCAAATTTCGGTCTGGTTGGAATAGGCGGACCCGATATGCCGGTGGCGGAAGATCAGGAGATAAGCGGATTGGTCGGGCGCCAAACCGCCGGACCCGAAATAGGCGGTGTCGCCGCCTTGGGTGTAATCGGCGGCGCCGAGTTGCCGCCAATCGACACTGCCATGGCGCGCAAAAAACTCGTCCTTATAGAAGGGCGGCATGAGCAGTCGGTCCAGCTCGTCGGGTTTCGCCCAATCGCCGAAATCGTAGTTCATCGCCCCGATTTCTTCTGCCGCCGCCGACAGCGCCGAATGGATCGCCTGATCGTCCGGGCCGAGATCGAAAAAGGCGCTCACCTGCCAATCGAGCAGGCGCGGCGGCCCCGATTCCACGGTGCCGAGAAGAAACGCATAACCCAAGGTGATCGCGGCAACGATGCCGACGGCAGCCGCCACCACGAGGCTTTCGATCCGCTCGCCCCTGCGCGCCGTGTTCGCGATCGTGGTCACGCCAGCTTCCCTATTTCACCGTGGTGACCTGGACCCAGATCACCGCGTCCTGGGACAGCTTCTTGCCCTTGTGTTCCTTCACCGGGCCGACATTAAGCGCGCCGATGCCCCACCAACCGGCGCGCGGCAAGCCCACCGCGAAACCGCCATTGGCGTCGGCGCGGATGCTTTGCCCGCCCAGCGACGGATGCGGGGCCTTCACCTGTGGCTTCCCGGTCCAGCCCTGTTTGCCGGGCGTGCGGTTGACGAATTCCACTTCGATCTCGGCGAAGGGCACGGGTTTGCCGGCGCTTAGGACCACGCCGCGAAACACGCCGCCGGTCCAATTCGCATAGGGTTTGTTCAGCGG
Organism: Rhodospirillales bacterium; assembly: GCA_947445225.1. GTDB lineage: Bacteria > Pseudomonadota > Alphaproteobacteria > CACIAM-22H2 > CACIAM-22H2 > SHVT01. Next base: position 4,072 of record CANFCX010000035.1, on the reverse strand, counting down.
GCGGATTTCGGTGGGCAGATCGAAGGTCTGATCCCAGTTGCCGGGCACGCCGCCGACATTAACGATGGTCTTGGTGAATTGCTGGATGTACTTGTCTTCGGATTCTTCCAGATAGGGCGCCGGCTCTAGCACGAAAACATAATCGCCGAGCGAGCGCACGCGGGTCGCCGGCACCGCCGCCCGATACGCCGTGCCCGTATCCTTCTCCCCGCCGACGAACTCGAACGGCTCGGCCAGGCTCAGCAGATCGATCTTTTCCTTTTCGCCGTCGCTGCCGCGCTGAGTGATCACGTACAGGGCGTTCGGCTTCTCCATCTTCATGGTCGGGCCGCCATTGAACGGATGGGTGAAGACCATCAACAGGTCGAGCGCGCCGCCGCGCATCCGCGCCGATTCTCCCGGATACAACATCTGAAAATGCGCCGACGCGGGCACGGCGCCGCCCAACAGCGCCGAGGCGACAACCCCAATGACGGCAAGTCCGACTCTCGACATCTACCTCTCCGTTTCGCGATCGGGCGCGGCGACATTACGTTGCTCGGCCCGCATGCGGCCTTGATCTAACTCAACAATTGGGACAGCCGGCGCTATTTCTCCAGATCCACGCTATCGAACGTGGCGAGATGCGCCGTATCGCCGATGAATTCGACAAAAAACGCCGTCACCGGCTTCTTGAAGGTGTAGGTACCCTTTTTGTCGAAGACATTTTCGAGGATCAAGCGTTTGTTGGTCTGGAGCACGCGGATAACCTGCCCCGCCGAGGAGGCCCCATCGCTATACCCCGCCTCGCAGGTGATGGTGCCGTCCTCATTGTCGAAACAGGCCACCAGCGGCGAATGGGCGGCGGCCGGAGCAGCCCACAGAATCGGCAGACAAAGGGCCGCGAAGAACACGCGCATGGCGACGCCGGTGCCTAACCCTTGACTATCGCGAGAGGAGCGGACGCGAGATGTACCCGTCGAGAGTGCCGACGCGTACACGGGTCCAATCGCCCATTTGGCTCACGACTTGCACTTTCGCGCCGCGCTTGACGCTTCTCAGCACCTTGGACTTTTGATCCGGCGCCGCGCGCAGATTGGCGCTATCCACACGCACGGTCGCTTCGAGACCGATGGCCTGGGCTAGTTGTAGATTGGCGGGTTGGGGAACCAAGACGCGCGGGACCACCGGCGCCGCGCCGACGCCCCCACCGAAACCCATGACGGCCGTGACGGCCGCGGCCATGAGATACTGACGCATCCTGCCCTCCTGAATATTGATTTGGCGGCTCGAGGCCGCAACGGGAAAACGTCCCAAGACCCCGCCATCGTGAACCAATCCAGGTCCCGGTTCAATCTTAAGGTATTGGTCCACCGCCAAGAGGGCCCGGCGCGATCACCTGCCGCGCGCTTGCGTCCATTCCCGTAAGGCGGCGGCGACGTTGCCGAGCAGATCGTCCCAACCCGTGGTCCACGGCGCGGTGAACAGCCTTTCGGCGGGGTAGCAGGGCCGGGTTTTCCGGCCAAGCAATTCCCAATCGGGCAGCCGCCAGATATGCCAGACGGGGGTACCGACCGAACCCGCGAAATTGACCACCGAGGACGGCCCGGTGATGACCAGATCGAGGGCGCGGCAGAGCGCGGCCACGCCGTCGATGTCGTCCTTCAGGTCGAGATCGGCGAAATCGTGGACACGCACGCCGGAGGCGGCCTGAGCCTCGGCCAATGCCTCCGCGCAATCGCCATATTGCAGATTGATGAATTGCGCGCCCGACGTTCGCAGGATCGCCGTCCACGATGCCAGCGTCGAGAATTGCAGCCCGCGGCGGCCGTCCATCAACGAGCTGCGCCAGGAAATCCCGATCTTGGGACCGGGGCCTAAAGCGGCGAGGCGTTCTCGAAAAAACGCCACCCGCGCCGGATCGGGCTCCAAGAATCCCGGAACCTTGGGGAAGGATTCGATGGTGGGCCGCAGCCAACGCAACAGGCTGCCGGTCGGGCATTGCCAGGCGATGGCCGGATCGGCGGTGCGCGGATGCGGCGGCAGGGTGCGGGCGATGACCTCGATTCCGGGAAAGGACCGCGCGAACAGCGGCACCAGCCGGCGGTCGCATTCCAGGATGCAACGCGCGCCCGTCTTGAGCAGATCCGGAATGGCGTTGGCGAAGGTGACTTCGTCGCCGACGCCCTGTTCGCTCCACAACAGCATCGTCTTGCCGGCCGGATCCTGGCCTTCCCACCAGGGCTGGGTGAAGGGGCGAGGCGGGGCGGCACCCTTGCGTTTCCAGCGCCATTCGTGTTTTTCCCAACCCTCGCGCAATTCCCCGCCGGCGAGCAGGGCCAGCCCCAGGCTGAATTGCGCCTCGCCGAGATTGGGATCGAGCGCGACCGCGCGGCGCAGCGCGACCACCGCCTCGGCCTCGCGGCCTTGTTCGCGCAGGACATGGCCGAGATTGCTGTGCAGCGCCGCCACGTCGGGCAGGACGGCGACGGCGCGTTGGTAACAATCCACCGCCTCGTCCAGACGGCCCAGATCGTGCTGGATCAGCCCCAGATTGTTGAGCGCATCGACGTAATCGGGGCGCAATTCGAGGGCACGGTGGAGCCAGCCGATGGCGATGTCGGTTTGGCCCTGATTCTGGCGGATATTGGCGAGGTTGTTGGCGGCCTCGGCGAGATCGGGGCGGTGGGCGAGCGCGGTTTCATAAGCGCGCGCCGCGTCCTCGACCCGGCCGAGCAGGGTCAGCGCCACGGCCAGCCCGAAGGCGGCTTCGGCGAAATCCGGCTGCAGGGCGAGCGCCTTTTCATAGTTGACCACGGCGGCCGCGCTCCGCCCGAGGCCGCGCAACACCTCGGCGAGTTGATAGTGCGCCTCGACGAAACCCGGCTGCGCCGTGACCGCGTTGCCAAAGGCGCCGGCCGCGTCCTCGGTCCGGCCGAGTTCGACCAACACCGCGCCCAAATTGTAATGGGCCTCGGCGTAATCCGGCGCCCTCAGCCCAGCGCGGGCGAAACATTGCGCCGCTTCGTGCAGTTGGCCGACCGCGCGCAGCACGCCGCCCAAATTGTTGTGGTATAGGGCGCTGCCGTCATGCAGCGCGATGGCGCGGCCGATCAGATCGATCGCCAAATCGTGGCGGTCGGTTTGATGGGCGAGCAGCCCGTCTAAATGCAGGGCATTGGGTTCGCTGGGGTTGGCCGCGACGATGTCGCGATACAACACCTCCGCCTCGTCCAGCCGGCCGGATTGGTGGTGGGACAGCGCCAGGGCAAGATTGTCATCGGTCATCGGGCGGCGCGGCGTCCTTGGACAGGCGGGCGAGGGGAGGATTCGGTTGCTCGGTGGCACTATCGTCCGCGTTCGATAAGAATATATTAACTAAAAAGCTGTTGGATTCATGCGACCTGAGTCCTCCCGCTCGATAAGGGGTCGCCATGGTTCAACTTCACGCCACGCCCGCGCCGCTACCGACGACCAAACGCCGTCCGCCCATCGGGTTCGCCGACACGGTTCCGCCGCGCGAGATCGCCGCCGCGGTCACCGGCTGGCACCGGGCGCCGGTGACGCCGTCCAAGGAGAAGACCACCATGACCGCACGCGATGTCTCGGCACTGTGCGTCTCCCCGGAAGCGTCGTTGCGCGAGGTCATCGCCGTCATCGACGCCAATGAAGAGAAAATCGCGTTGGTCGTCGATGCCGACCGCCGCCTCATCACCACGATCACCGACGGCGACATCCGCCGCGCGATGCTGGCCGGCGCCCGGCTCGACGATCCGGTGACGCGCCTGTTGGAACGGCCGCGCCCGGCGCCGCATCAAAGCCCGGTCGTCGCCCTGGTCGGCACGCCCAAGGCGGAATTGCGCCGGATGATGGAAGCGCGCAGCCTGCGCCAGATTCCGCTGATCGACGACCGCGGCCGCGTGGTCGAGGTCGCCGTTCTCGGCCAGGCCGGGCGCGAACAGGCGAAATCCCTGAGCGCCGTCATCTGTCAACGCCGGAGAGAAAGTGCATCGGCGCGCCGGAGTAAAAATGCATCAGGGATGAACGCAAGAAGGCCCCCGCGGGGGCCTTCTTGCGTTTCGGCGTCATCCCT
>CANFCX010000034.1 GCA_947445225.1 Rhodospirillales bacterium | reverse complement strand
GTTAGGGATTAGAGTCCGATGAACGCGCCCGAATGGAAAAATCCAGTCGTCCGATGGATCGATTTCCGGCTGCCGATCTTCAGCTTCGTCTATCACGAGTTGGGCGTTTATCCGGCGCCGCGCAACCTTAACTATTTCTGGACCTTCGGGTCGCTGGCGGGAATCGTCCTGGTCATCATGCTGGCCAGCGGCATCGTCCTGGCTTTCAACTACACGCCGCATGCCACCATGGCCTTCGACAGCGTCGAGCGCATCATGCGCGACGTGAACTGGGGCTGGCTGCTGCGCTACATCCATATGAATGGCGGGTCGGCGTTTTTCATCGTCGTCTACATTCACATGTTTCGCGGCCTCTATTACGGATCGTACAAATATCCGCGCGAGGTGCTGTGGTTTCTGGGCGTCATCATCCTGCTGCTGATGATGGCCACCGCTTTCATGGGTTACGTGTTGCCCTGGGGGCAGATGAGTTTCTGGGGCGCCACGGTGATCACCAATTTGTTCTCCGCATTCCCGCTAGTAGGCGAGAGCATCGTGACCTGGCTGTGGGGCGGGTATTCGGTCGACAATCCGACGCTGAACCGATTCTTCGCCCTGCACTACCTGCTCGCCTTCGTGATCGTCGGCGCCGTGGCCGTGCACCTTTGGGCGCTACATGTGCAGAAATCCAACAACCCGCTGGGCATCGACACCAAGGGTCCGCAAGACACGGTTCCTTTCCACCCCTATATGACGGTCAAGGATCTGTTCAGCCTGTCGGTCTTCCTGACCGTCTTTTCGATGTTCGTCTTTTTCGCGCCGAATTTCTTCGGCGAGCCCGACAATTACATTCCGGCCAACCCGTTGGTCACACCACCGCACATCGTGCCCGAATGGTATTTCCTGCCTTACTACGCGATCCTGCGGTCCATCCCAGACAAGCTGACCGGCGTGTTGGCCATGTTTGGCTCGATCTTCGTGCTGTTCCTGTTGCCTTGGCTCGACACTTCGCGGGTCCGCAGCGGAAGCTTCCGGCCGACTTACAAGAAGTTCTTCTGGGTCTTCGTGGTGGATTGCATCGTGCTGGGCTATGTCGGCGCCAACCCGCCGGAGGGCTATTTCCTTATCCTCGGGCGCGTCGCGACGATCTATTATTTCTTCCACTTCATCATTCTGCTGCCGCTGCTTGGCTGGTTTGAACGGCCGCTGCCGCTCCCGACCAGCATCTCGCAGCCCGTTCTTGGCGGGCGCGCGGCGGCAACCGCGCGACATATGGAGAAGGCTTGATGCGCAGATTCGCCCTATCCGCGCTCGCGGCCCTAGCTTTCGGCCTGACGGCAACCACGCCCAACGCGGCGGAAGGCCCGGCGCTGCCGAAGGAACATTGGCCTTTCGCCGGCATCTTCGGAACCTTCGATCGCGGTGCCTTGAATCGCGGCTTCCAGGTTTATAAGGAAGTCTGTTCGGCCTGCCATTCGCTGAGCCTGATTTATTACCGCCATCTTGAGGGCATCGGTCTCACCGCCGAAGAGATCAGGGCCATCGCCGCCGAAAAGGAAGTGACCGACGGACCCAACGACGAGGGCGACATGTTCAAGCGCCCCGGCCGCCCGTCGGACCGCTACGTGGCGCCCTTCGCCAATGAAAATGCGTCGCGCACCGCGAATAACGGCGCCTATCCCCCGGATCTGAGCCTGATGGTCAAGGCTCGCAAGGGTGGTCCCGATTATCTCTACGCGATCCTCACCGGCTACAAGGATGCACCCGCCGACGTCAAGATGATGGACGGTCTGCACTACAATGAATTCTTCCCGGGGCACCAGATCGCCATGCCCTTGCCCTTGAGCGAAGGCGGCGTGACCTTCGCCGACGGGACGGCAGCGACCGTGGAGACCATGGCGCGCGACGTCACCACGTTCTTGGCGTGGACGGCCGAGCCGGAAATGGAACAGCGCAAGCAGCTCGGCGTGAAGGTCGTGCTCTTCCTGATCGTGTTTACCGGGTTGACCTACGCCGTCAAGCGCAAGGTGTGGGCCGACCTGCACGCCTGAGCGCGAAGGCATTCTCCGCATCCCGGGTTCCTGGGTCGCCAAGGCGGCGCGGCGGCGATCGCCGCGCAAGAGGAGACCTCTGACATGCCCAAATCATCGGCCGCCAAACCCGTCATCGGCATCATCGGCGGCAGCGGCCTTTATGAGATCGACGGGCTGACCAATGTCCGCTGGGAGCGGATGTTGTCCCCGTTCGGAGAACCATCGGACGACCTTCTTTTTGGTCAACTCGACGGGCAGGATTTGGTTTTCCTGCCGCGGCACGGACGGGGACACCGCGTGCCCCCGTCGCAACTCAATTTCCGCGCCAATATCGACGTGCTCAAGCGGGCGGGCGTGACCGAGATCATTTCGATGAGCGCGGTCGGCAGCCTGCAGGAGAACCTGGCCCCCGGCATGTTCGTCGTCGTCGATCAATTCATCGATCGCACGTTCGCGCGCGAGAAGACCTTCTTCGACACCGGGTTGGTGGCGCATGTGTCCATGGCCGATCCCGTGTGCGGCCGTCTGGGCGACCATTTGGAGGAAGCCGGACGCGATCTTGGCCTTCCGATCGTGCGCGGCGGCACTTATCTGGTGATGGAAGGACCGCAATTTTCAACCCGCGCCGAATCGGAGCTTTACCGCTCGTGGGGCTGCGACGTCATCGGCATGACCAACATGCCCGAGGCCAAACTCGCCCGCGAGGCGGAGATGTGTTACGCGACCGTCGCCATGGTCACCGATTTCGATTGCTGGCATTCCCATCACGAGGACGTCACCGTCGAGGCCGTCTTGAAAGTACTGCTCGAAAACGCCGATAAGGCGCGCGCCTTGGTCAAGGCGGTGGCGCCACGTCTGCGGCATCGCGACCATGTGTGCACCAAGGGCTGCCACACCGCGCTCGACACAGCCATGATCACCGCCCCCGGCGCCCGCGACCCCGGCATGATCCGCCGACTCGACGCCGTCGCCGGGCGCGTGTTCAACCGCTAGCCACGCCATGAAGAATTGCTGGTCCGACCGCGAGGCCGAGGCCATCGTGGCCCGCTACGCCGCGCGCAATGTCGGGCGCGACCTGGCGCTGCGCGTCTACACGACGCGCCTGCTCGGCAGCGAGCCCAGGCTGGTCCTTCACGGCGGCGGCAACACCTCGGTCAAGACGCGGTTGACCGACATCCTCGGCGACGAACTCGACGTGTTGTGCGTCAAGGGCAGCGGCTGGGACATGGGCAAAATCGAGCCCGAAGGGCTGCCCGCCGTCCGCCTCGATCCGCTGCGCCGGCTAATCGGCCTCGACGCCCTGACCGACGAGGACATGGTCAATGTTCAGCGGTGCAACCTGCTGGACAGCGCGGCGCCCAACCCCTCGGTCGAGACTCTGCTGCACGCTTTCCTGCCGCACAAATTCATCGACCACACCCACGCCAACGCCGTCCTGTCATTGACCGATCAGCCGAACGGGGCCGAGCTGTGCCGCGAAGTCTATGACACCCGCGTGGCGTTCGTGCCCTACATCATGCCCGGCTTCGCCCTGGCCAAGAAAGCATCCGAGATTCAACGCGCCCATCCTTCGGTCGAAGGCATGGTCCTGCTTAAACACGGCATCTTTTCCTTCGGGGACACGGCGCAGGAAGCCTATGACCGGATGATCGCGCTGGTCGCGCTGGCCGAGGAACGCCTGGCCAAGGGACGCCGCACTGTGTTCGTGCCGGCGGGATTGCCGACGGCGCCCGCCACCCAGGCCGAGATCGCCCCGATCCTGCGCGGGCTGGTGGCGTCGGTCGAAGACCGCCTGGAAGGGCTTTATCGCCGCCAGATCATGGAATTCCGCACCAACGCGCGCATCCTCGCCTTCGTCAACGGCGCCGAGGCCACACGTTACGCGCAGGCGGGCGTGGCGACACCCGATCACGTCATTCGCACCAAACCCAAGCCGCTGCTCGCGCCGGCCCCAACCGCCGGCGAGTTGACGCGATTTGCCGCCGCGGCCCACGCGTCCGTCGCCGCCTATATCGCGGACTACCACGCCTATTTCGAGCGCAACAATCGCCGCCAGGCGACGCCGAAGAAGCCGATCGACCCGATGCCGCGGGTCATTTTGGTTCCGGGCTTGGGTCTGTTCGGCCTGGGCAAATCGGCGAAGGACGCGCGCATTGCCGCCGATGTCGCCGAGGCCGCGGTCGAGGTCATCACCGACGCCGAATCGATCGGGCGCTTCGAGAGTGTGAGCGAGGCCGATCTCTTCGACATCGAATATTGGTCGCTGGAACAGGCCAAGCTGGGCAAGGACGCGGAAAAGCCCCTGGCGCGGCATGTCGCGGTGATCACCGGCGGGGCCGGCGGCATCGGCGCGGCGACCGCGGCCGCCTTTGCCCGCGAAGGTGCCGAGGTCGCGATCCTCGACCGTGACGCCGACGCCGCCCGCGAACGCAACAAGGCGATCGGCGGGTTGGTCGTCGCCTGCGACGTCACCGACCCGGCCTCGGTCAGGGCGGCGTTCGATCGCGTTTGCGACACCTTCGGCGGCGTCGACATCGTCGTCTCCAACGCCGGCGCCGCGTGGACCGGCCGCATCGGCGAGGTCGATGACAAGGTGTTGCGGGAGAGTTTCGAGCTGAACTTCTTTTCGCACCAGACCGTGGCCAAGAACGCCGTCGGCATCATGCGCGCCCAGGGCACTGGCGGTGTCTTGTTGTTCAACGTCACCAAACAGGCGGTCAACCCCGGCCCCGATTTCGGCCCCTATGGCCTGCCCAAGGCCGCGACCCTGTCCTTGCTGCGCCAATACGCAGTCGACTACGGTCGAGATGGAATTTGCGTCAATGGGATCAACGCCGACCGCGTGCGCAGCGGATTGCTGACCGACGACATGATCAAATCGCGTTCGACCGCGCGGGGGTTGAGCGAAAGCGACTATATGAGCGGCAATCTGCTCGGCCGCGAGGTCAAGGCCAAGGACGTCGCCCAGGCTTTCGTGGCGCTGGCGCTCCAGCGCAAAACCACCGGCGCCATCCTGACCGTCGATGGCGGCAATATCGCAGCCGCGCTCCGCTGAGGGCGCGGCGGCCTACGCCGCCTTCATCGCCGCGAACACCCGGATTGCCGCCGCACCCCTGGTACCGGAAATCCGCCTGCTTCTGGCCACCGAGATAACGCCTTTGTGGACGGCCACGGAAGTGTTGTTGGAGGAAACCGGAACACCCCCGCCCTATTGGGCCTTTGCCTGGCCGGGCGGCCAGGCCCTGGCCCGGTATATCCTGGATCGCCCGGCGCTGGTTCGCGGCAAGGCCGTACTCGATTTCGCCGCGGGCTGCGGCATCGCCGCCATTGCCGCGGCGCAAGCCGGTGCCAAATCAGTCGCCGCCGCCGACATCGACCCGGTTGCCTGTTTGGCAATGGCCGCGAACGCCCGGCTCAACGAGGTGGGCGTCGAGACCATCGTTGCGGATTTGACCGCGGGCGTCGTGGACCGGTGGGACGTCATTCTTGCCGGCGATATTTGTTATGAACGCCCCATGGCGGAGCTTGTCATTCCCTGGCTGAGGCGTTGTGCCGGATCGGCTTTGGTCCTCCTCGCCGATCCCGGCCGCGCCTACCTGCCACAAACAGGCCTGGAGGAAATCGCCACTTACGCCGTGCCGACCTCGCTCGAACTCGAAGACCGCGAAATCCGACACACCCGCGTGTTACGCCTGTCGCCCTGACTATCGGGAGGGTTGCGGAATGGGCAGAGACATTGGGCTCGCGCTGCTATCCAGCATCATTACCGTGCTCGGCACCGTCGCGTTGGCGGCGATAGTCTTCGCGGGGCCGGCCGCCCCCGCCGCCCCCTTGGGTTTCATGATGCTGCTGTTCGGCACGGCCATCGCGGGTGCGGTCGTCGGGCTGTTGAGCCGCTTCGCCTGCAACCTTTCCGGCGCCCAGGATCAGCCGGCCGCGATCCTTGGCGCGATCGCCTTGGGCCTCGCGCCGATGGGACTGACGACGATCGAAGCGGCCGTGTCGACACTCGTCGCCATCGTCTTCGCCTCCACCCTGCTATTCGGTATCGCCCTCCTGCTCTTGGGTAGCTTGGGTTTGGGCAAACTTACCCAACTCATTCCCTATCCCGTCGTCGGGGGTTTTCTTGCGAGCGTCGGCGTCCTGGTGTTGTCGGCGACATTGGGATTCCTGACCGGCCATCCGGCTGTGCCATCGAATCTTTCGATCTATGTCGATGGCACGAACATTCTGCGCTGGCTGCCGGCGCTCGCGGTGGCGGTCGCGCTGCATTACGGCATGGGGCGTATCCGCCAGGCCCTTTTCATCCCGGCGGTGCTCACGGCCTTCGTTGGCGTTTTCCACCTGAGCGCGTGGCTGGCCGGCGTTTCATTGGATCGGCTTCGGCGCGACGATTGGCTGTTCGCGTCATTCCCGGAAGGGGGCGTCACGGCAGCTTTTGCCTGGTTGCAGCCGGGCGCGATCGATCTGGGGGCGATGGCCGGTGCGGCTTCGGAGATCGGGGCATTGGTCTTGATTTGCACGATCGGCGCGTCGCTGGCGATTACCGCCGTGGAAATCGGCACCGAACGCGAACTCGATCCCAATTCTGAATTGCGCGCGCATGGAATTGCGAACATCGCGGCGGCGGCGGTCGGATGTATCCCCTGCTTTACCCTGACCGGGCCGACGATCGCCTACCACCGCCTGGGCGCAAGAACGCGATGGATGCCGCTTCTGCGCGCGGCGTTCAGCCTGGCGATCGGTTTGGCGGGGCTGCCGCTGCTGGCCTATGTCCCGAAAATGGCGGTGGGAGCCCTGCTGTTCCTGTTTGCCTTCGGCTTCATCGTTGAATGGCTGATGGTCGCCCGCAGGCGGATGGAATGGACCGACTATGCCCTGGTCCTGCTGATCGTCGGGTTCGTCGTGTTGGTGGGTTTCCTGGAAGGAATCGGTGTCGGCATCCTGATCGCCGCCGTGTTTTTCATGATCAAGTACGGCCGCCTCGACGTGGTGAAGTCCGAGCTGTCCGTGGTCGAGTATCGCAGCAATGTGGAGCGACCCTTCGACGCCAACCGGATTCTGGCCGAGCGCGGCAACCGGCTCATGGTTTTCGAGCTTCAAGGCTACGTCTTTTTCGGTTCGGCAATGTCCCTGCTGGACCGCATCCGCCACCGAATCGAACGCGATCGGCACAGCGTGCGTTATGTCATCCTGGGTTGCCGGCACCTTGGCGGGATGGATGCTTCGGCCGCCTTCGCCCTGAAGAAACTCAAACTCTATGCCCAAGCCAATGACATCAGTCTGTTGTTCGCGAACCTGGAGGACGCGGATGCCGGCCGGCTGATCGCGGCCGGTGTCATGGCCGCGAATGAGCGCTTTCCCGAGACCGGACACGCCATGGAATGGGTGGAGGACCGGCTGCTCGCCGAGGCCGGCTACCAAACCGGCGAGGTCGCGATCAAAGAGATACTGAACGGCCTGCTGACGGGAAAGGACGGCACGCCCGCCCTGTTGCCTTATCTAAAGGCGCGCGACGTGGCGGCCGGGGAATTTCTTTTCCGCGAAGGCGATCCCAACAACGACATCTACATCCTGATTCGCGGCAAGCTGTCGGCAATGCTTCGCGTGGGGCAGGGCGATGCCATCCGGCTGCGTAAGTTCCTGCCGGGCAGCGTCGTCGGTGAAATGGCCTTCTATGCCGGCGGTCGCCGCTCGGCCTCGCTGGTTGCCGATACCGCCGCCAGAGTGTTCGTGATGAGCGGCAGCGACCTCCAGGTGTTGGAGAAACAAGACCCGGCCGTCGCGGGGCTGTTTCATGGCATGATCGCGCGGCTCATGGCGCAGCGTCTGATCGCGATGAACGACGCCGTTCGCCACCTTGTGGAATGAAGGCCTATGCCTTTGGCTTGAGCTTGGGGCGCGGCGTGCGCGCTTCCGTCTCCACGGTGATGAAATATCGGCGATGGGCGTTGTCGATGCTCGCCATCGTGCGGTTCTGCCATTCCCGGCGCGCTTCGGTATAGAGGCGGTGGGGACCGTAACGTTCCTCGATTCGGCCCGCCGCCAGCGCCTTGAACCGAGTATCCTGGTATTCGCCGCCGACCACCCAGTAGCGTTTCATTCCATTCCTCCGCCGCGGATTGGGCCACCGGGCCTAAAGACCGTTATACTGTCCCCTCACCCACCGCGACAATCATGCCATACGCCTCCCTGCGCGATTTCATCGACCGGCTCGAACGCGATCATCGCCTGATCCGCGTCCGCGAACCGGTATCGCCGGTCCTGGAGATGACCGAAATCCAGACGCGCCTGCTCGCCGAACAGGGACCCGCCGTGTTGTTCGAAAACGTCGTTGGCGCAGGCGGGCGCCGTTACGACATGCCGGTCCTGGTCAATCTGTTCGGCACGGTCGAACGGGTGGCCTGGGGCATGGATCGCGAGCCGGGTGGGTTGCGCGAAATCGGGGAGACCCTGGCTTTTTTGCGCCAGCCGGAACCGCCCGGCGGTTGGCGCGAGGCCATGGAGATGCTGCCCTTGCTCAAGACCGTGTTGGCGATGAAGCCGAAATCGGTCGGGGCCGCGCCCTGCCAGGAAATCGTCCACCGCGGCGGCGATATCGACCTTAGCCGCCTGCCCATCCAAACCTGTTGGCCCGGAGAGCCGGCGCCGCTCATCACCTGGCCCCTAGTCGTCACCAAAGGGCCGGGCAAACGGCGCGAGGACGATTTCAACCTCGGCATCTACCGGATGCAGGTGACCGGCCGCAACACCACACTCATGCGCTGGCTGCGCCACCGCGGCGGCGCCCAGCATCACGCCCGTTGGGCCGAGGAGCGGGCCGAGCCGCTGCCCGCCGCCGCCGTGATCGGGGCCGATCCGGGCACCATCCTGGCCGCGGTCACGCCGGTGCCCGATACGCTGTCGGAATATCAGTTCGCCGGCTTGCTGCGCGGCAAACGCGTCGAGATGGTCGATTGCGTGAGTGTGCCGCTCAAGGTTCCGGCCCAGGCCGAAATCGTCATCGAGGGCCATGTCAGCCTTAGCGAACATGGCGACGAGGGGCCTTATGGCGACCACACCGGGTATTACAACGCCGTCGAGCGTTTCCCGGTATTCACAGTCAGCGCGATTACCCAAAGGCGCGATCCCATTTACCTATCGACCTTCACGGGTCGGCCGCCGGACGAGCCTTCGGTGCTGGGTGCGGCCCTGAACGAAGTGTTCATCCCCCTGCTCCAGCAACAATTTCCCGAGATCGTCGATTTCTGGCTGCCGCCCGAGGGCTGCTCCTACCGCATCGCCGTGGTGTCCATCCGCAAGGCTTATCCCGGTCATGCCAAGCGAGTCATGATGGCGGTGTGGTCCTATCTCCGCCAATTCATGTACACGAAGTTCGTCATCGTCGTGGATGACGACATCGACGCCCGCGACTGGAAGGACGTGATGTGGGCGGTGTCCACCCGCATGGACCCGGCGCGCGACATCACGATCGTTGAGAACACGCCGATCGACTATCTCGATTTCGCCTCGCCGCAATCGGGACTGGGCGGCAAGATCGGCCTGGATGCCACGAACAAATGGCCGCCGGAGACTAACCGCGAATGGGGCCGCAAGATCCGCATGAGTGACGAGATCGTCGATCTCGTCACGCGCAAATGGCCTTCCTATGGCCTGCCTGGCTCCGGCAAACCGATCTGGAAATAGGCACCGGGGCGGATGCGGGATTTCATCCTGACAAATGAGCCGACGATCCGGCTGGCCTTCTATCTCGGTGTCCTGGTCGCGATGGCGGTGTGGGAACTGATCGCGCCGCGGCGGCACCGCATGGTGTCGCGCGGCTTCCGCTGGATCAACAATCTCGGCCTCGTTGTGGTTTCCACGGTGGTGTTGCGGATCGTCTTCCCGCTGCTCGCCGTCGGGGTCGCGGCCTGGGCGGAAGGAGTCGGCTGGGGGCTCCTCAATGTCATCCCAATGCCGCGCTGGCTGGCCGTCTTATGTTCCGTCGTCCTGCTCGATCTGCTCATCTATTGGCAGCATGTCGCCGCCCATTCCATGCCGCATTTCTGGCTTCTGCACATGGTGCATCACGCCGATCCCGACATCGACACGACAACCGGCATCCGCTTCCATCCCCTGGAAATCGTCATCTCCATGCTCATCAAGATGGCGGCGGTGTTCATCCTGGGCGCGCCGGCGGAGGCCGTCATCCTGTTCGAGGTGATCCTGAACGCGACGGCGATGTTCAACCACGGCAACGTCCGTCTGCCGGCGAGACTCGATCGCTGGCTGCGGCAGGTCGTGGTGACGCCGGACATGCACCGCGTTCATCATTCCGTCGTCGTGCGCGAGACCAACAGCAATTTCGGCTTCAATCTATCGGTTTGGGATCGCCTGTTCGGTACCTATCGCGATCAACCGGAAGCCGGTCATTCCGGCATGACCATTGGCCTGAAACAGTTTCAATCCGAACGGCGGCAAACCCTGTGGTGGATGCTGGCGCTGCCGTTCAAGGGTGACAAAGGCGACTACCCCATGACCATGGGCGGGCCACGATAGACCGCCGGGCCACACTGGCGCTCGCGGCGCGCTGGCCCTATATCTGACGGACCTATCCCCTTGAGTGGATCAAGAGCCATGACCACCGGTGCCGAAGCCCTCACCTTTCTCTCCGATCTCGTCGCCCGTGCCCGCAAGGCGGGCGCCGATGCGGCCGACGCCATCCTCGTCGAAGGTGCGTCGCTGTCCCACGCCCAGCGCCTGGGCAAGCCGGAGCGATTGGAGCGATCGGAAAACCAGGATTTGGGGCTGCGCGTTTTCATCGGCCGCCAACAGGCCATCGTTTCGGCGAGCGATCGTTCCGCCAAGACACTGAAGGAGCTGGTGGAGCGTTCGGTGGCGATGGCGCGAGCGGCACCCGAGGACCCCTATTGCGGCCTGGCCGACCCGGCGGACGTCCTGCGCGCCATACCCGACCTGGATCTGGCCGATTCCGCGGAGCCCACGCCGCAAACCCTGATCGAACGGGCCAAGGAGGCCGAGGAAGCGGCGCTGGCCGTACCCGGCGTCACCAATTCCGAAGGTGCCGAGGCCGGTTGGAGCCGGGGCATGATCGGTGTCGTCGCCAGCAACGGGTTTTCCGGAACCTTCCAGACCTCGCGCCAGTCCATCAGTGTGTCCGCGCTCGCCGGCCAGGGCACCGGCATGGAGACCGACTACGATTACACGACCGCGATCTACGGGTCGGAATTGGAATCGCCCAAGGATGTCGGTCGTCGCGCCGGCGAACGCGCCGTTAGACGGCTGAACCCGCGCAAGGCGGAAACCGCGCAGGTGCCGGTCGTGTACGAACAGCGCGTGGCCAACGGCATCGTGCGCAACCTCGCGGGCGCGATCAACGGCTCGTCCATCGCGCGGGGCACGAGTTTCCTTAAAAGCAAGATGGGGCAGGCCGTCTTTGGCCCCGGAATCAGCATCGTCGACGATCCGCTGCGGCGGCGCGGCTTCGGCTCCCGACCCTTCGACATCGAGGGTTTGGCCGGAAAACGCCGGGCCGTGATCGACAAGGGCGTGCTGACGACCTGGATTCTCGATCTCCGTTCCGCCCGCCAACTGGGCCTGAAAAGCACCGGACATGGGGTGCGCGGGACCAGTTCGACACCCTCGCCGTCGCCCTCGAATCTCTACATGGAGGCGGGGAAGATTTCGCCCAAGGATTTGATCGGCGGGATCAAGAGCGGGTTGTTCGTGACCTCGCTGATGGGCATGGGCGTCAACATGGTCACCGGCGATTACAGCCGTGGCGCCTCTGGTTTTTGGATCGAAAACGGCGAACTGTCCTATCCGGTCAGCGAAGTCACGGTCGCCGGGAATTTGAACGAGATGTTCAAGAACCTGACGCCGGCGAACGATCTGGTGTTCAAATACGGCACCGACTCACCCACGATCGCCATCGAAGGCATGACCGTCGCCGGCCGCTAGAACACACCGGGCGCGACCAGCGACAGCGCGTTTTCCTCGATCTCGATGATCGCCGGCAGATAGGCGACAATATCGCCATCGGCCTGAACCGGCTCACCCGCGGGTCCGGCGATTTCGACCCGGCGGGCCGCCACGACCCTGACATCCCGAAGCCGGTGCAGCCGGCCGAGGCATAACGCGGTGGCATAACGCAACACGTTCCACCGACCGCCGTGTTCAAAAAGGCAGACCTGGAAGCACGCGTCGGTCAACCGCGCCTCCGGGGCGCAAATCATGCGGCCGCCATAGAAATGGCCATTGGCGACGACCGCCGCCGCCGCCTGGTAAGGTACGCCATCGAGAAGAAAAGTGAAGATGAGGGGGCGTAGCCGCGCGATTTCCCGGAGCGATTCCACGACATAGGCAGCGCGGCCTAGCCGGCGCTTGAGGCGGGGATCAATGCGCGCCACGACACGGGCATCGAACCCGATTCCGGCCATCATTAGGAATCGACGGCCATTGACCCTGCCGGCATGGATGTTTCGAGCTTCTCCCGTAGCGATCGCGGCGTCGACATCCCGGGCGCGGGGTTCGAGCCCGATCTCCGCGGCGAGCACATTGGCGGTGCCCATCGGGATCAAGCCCAGGGGCGGTCCGCCCGGTTGCAGACCATTGGCCACCTCGTTGATGGTGCCGTCGCCGCCAGCGACAGCGAGCACATCGTAGTGTCCCGGTTCGAGTCGACGCGCCAACATTTCCGCATCGCCGCGCCGCGAGGTCGTCTCCAGCGTGGTCACGACCCCGGCGCGGGCCAACGCCTTGAGGGCCATGAGCAGCCGTCGCCGAGGGCGCCAACCCGCCACCGGGTTATGGATGACAAAGACGCGGCGCCCGCCGCGCGGCGCCACCACGGTCGCTTTTTCGACGGGCAAGACGGACATTTATTACATTAACGTTAAATATTGGGGAACGTGGCGTTAAATTATACTAGAGACAGCGAACAGCTATTCAAGAACACCTGGGCATTTGATAGTATCGGCCGAGGTCACCACACTCACAAGTCCTTGTGGTGCCAAGAAGGCGGGCAGACATTCCCTTGGACGGCTCCAACCCAACCGGGCGTTATCGCGCCATTTTCATCTCCGACATTCATCTCGGCACGCGCGGGTGCAAGGCCGAATATCTGCTCGATTTTCTCAAACACACCGAATCCGACTATCTCTACCTCGTCGGCGATATCGTCGATGGCTGGCGGCTGAAGAAGTCCTGGTATTGGCCACAACCGCACAACGATGTCATCCAAAAGCTGCTGCGCAAGTCCCGCAAGGGGACCAAGGTCGTCTATATCCCCGGCAACCACGACGAGGCGTTGCGCGACTACACCAGCCTGGTCTTCGGCGGAGTCGAGGTCACGGGAGAGACAACACACGTCACCGCCGACGGACGCCGGCTGTTGGTCATTCATGGCGATGAGTTCGACGGAATCGTCCGTTACGCCCCTTGGCTGGCCAAGGTCGGCGACAAGGCCTACGGCTTCGCCCTTCTGATCAATCACTGGTTCAACCGAATTCGTCGCCAATTCGGCATGCCCTATTGGTCGCTGTCGGCCTATCTCAAGGACAGGGTGAAAGACGCGGTCCAGTACGTCGACAATTTCGAGCGGGCGGTGGTGGAAGAAGCACGGCGCCGTGGGGCCCAGGGGGTCGTCTGCGGCCACATTCACAAGGCCGAAATCCGCGAGATGGATGGCGTATTGTATTGCAACGATGGCGACTGGGTGGAGAGCTGCACCGCGCTCGTCGAACATCATGGCGGGCGCCTGGAAATCCTCCATTGGGCCGATCTCCGCGGCCTTTCCGCGTTCGAGGCCTACGCCAAGGCGCACGCCTGAACGTGAAAATACTTATCGTTTCGGATGCCTGGGAACCGCAAGTCAACGGCGTGGTCCGCACGCTCGGCCATCTCCGCCGCGAACTGACCGCGATGGGCCACGATGTCGAGATGATCACACCCAACCTGTTTCGCAGCATACCTTGCCCGACCTATCCGGAAATCCGGCTCGCGCTCGCCAGCACCGGGATGATCGGACGGCGCATCGATGCCTTCGCGCCCGACGCCGTTCACGTTGCAACGGAAGGGCCGCTGGGGATGGGCGCGCGGCGCCACTACCTGCGCCGGGGCACGCCCTTCACGACCGCCTATCACACGCGTTTTCCCGAATATATCCAGGCCCGCTTTTCCATCCCGACCGGTCCCATTTACCACTGGCTGCGGCGCTTTCACGGGAAGGGGCGGCGAATGCTGGCTCCGACGGTTTCCATTGTCGACGATCTCACGCAGCGTGGCTTCGGCAACGTGGTCTTGTGGTCGCGCGGCGTCGACACCGATGTTTTCAAACCCGGCGCCAGGGATTTCCTCCCCGGTCCGCGGCCGATTCTTCTTTATGTTGGGCGCGTCGCCGTGGAGAAGAACATCGAGGCGTTCCTAAAGCTCGAAACGCCGGGGACCAAATATGTCGTCGGCGAAGGCCCCCAAAAAGCCGAACTCCAGCGCCGCTACCCCAACGCCCGATATTTCGGAATCCAAAGCCAGGCCGAGCTATCGCGATTCTACGCCGCCGCCGATGTATTCGTCTTTCCGAGCCGGACGGACACCTTCGGTTTGGTCTTGCTGGAAGCGATGGCCGCCGGCCTACCGGTCGCCGCCTATCCGGTCGCCGGTCCGCTCGACGTGATCGGCACCTCGGGCGCGGGCTACATGGACGTCGATCTGGGACGCGCGGTTGACGGGGCGCTCGCGATCCAGGCCGAACGCTGCCGTTCCCACGCGCTCGAGTTTTCCTGGGCCGCTTGCGCCCAGCAATTCCTAGGCCACCTGAATCCGTTGCACTGACCGGCACAAATCGGCGGCGGCGTTGGCCCCGCCGGAATCGGCGTGCTATTTTCCGTCGATGTCGACCGCATCGGCGCCAGTCACTTGAACGGACCCACTTTGCCGCCCGCGAGGGCCGGCGGAACCTTTCGTCGCCTGGTCGGCGCCCATGTGCGCCCCTATTTCGGGCGCGTGCTGCTGGGCGTGGTCGCGATGGCGGTCGTGGCGGCGACGACGGCGGTCAATGCCTGGTTGATGGAACCGGTGCTCGACGAGGTTTTCGTCAAGCGCGACGCCAGCCTGTTGATCATCATACCGCTCGCCGTCATCGGCATCGCCGCCGCCAAGGGCATCGCCGGCTATCTGCAATCGGTGATTATGAACGATGTGGGGCAGCACATCATTTCGGACCTGCAGACGCGGCTCTTCGCCCATCTGATGCGCGCCGATCTCGCCTATTACCACGAGACGTCGAGCGGCCAGCTGACCTCGCGTCTGACCAACGACGTCAGCCTTCTGCGCGGAGCCGTGACCACGGCTTTGACCGGAATCGCCAGGGATTCGCTGACCCTGGCGTTTCTGATCGCGTTGATGTTCTACCAGGATTGGCGCCTAGCCCTGGCCTCGTTCTTCGTGTTTCCGGCGGCGGTATGGCCGATCCGGCGCATCGGCAAACGGATGCGGAAGGTCTCCACCGGGGCACAAAATCGCGCGGCGGAGCTGACCGCGATCCTCACCGAGGCCTTCCAGGGCATTCGCCACATCAAAGCCTATGGCATGGAGGAGAAGGAGACGCAGCGCGCCGCCGCCGCCATCGATGGGCTGGCCGCACTCGTCAACAAGGCGGCGCGGGTACGGTCGCTGTCACATCCGATCATGGAAGTGCTCGGCAGCCTCGCCATAGCCATCGTCATCTATTATGGCGGGAGTCAGGTGATCGCGGGCACGACGACGCCGGGCACGTTCTTTTCGTTCATCACTGCCCTCTTGCTGGCCTATCAGCCGGTCAAGAACTTGAGCAACCTCAACGCCAATCTGCAAGAAGGGCTGGCAGCGGCGGATCGTGTTTTTACCGTCCTCGACGGCGAACCGCGCATCCGCGACCGCGATAAGGCCGCCGAATTGACGGTTCGCGCGGGTGAAATTCGCTTCGAGGACGTATCGTTCGCTTATGGATCGGCGAAGAACGCGCTCAACGGTGTGTCTCTGATTGTTCCCGCGGGAAAAACCGCCGCCTTGGTCGGACCGTCCGGCGGCGGCAAATCGACCATCGTCAACCTCATCCCCCGTTTCTACGACCCCGATGGCGGTCGCATCAGAATCGACGGCGCCGATCCGGCGGCGGTCACACTTGCCTCGCTGCGCCGGAACATCGCACTCGTCAGCCAGGAAACCGGCCTGTTCCACGACACCATCCGCGCCAATATCGCCTTTGGTCGCAGCGACGCGTCGGATGCCGATATCCGGCGCGCGGCCCAACTCGCCGGGGCCGACGAATTCATCGGCGCGCTTCCCGACGGGTATGAGTCGATCGTCGGCGAACGCGGCGCGAAATTGTCGGGCGGTCAGCGCCAGCGGCTGGCCATTGCCCGCGCGCTGTTGCGGAACGCACCCATCCTGCTTCTCGACGAGGCGACATCCGCGCTGGACGGCGAGTCCGAGCGCCAGGTTCAGGCCGCCCTGACCGAGCTGATGCGCGGGCGCACGACGCTGATCGTCGCCCACCGCCTGAGCACCGTCGTGGACGCCGACGTGATCTACGTCATCGGCGACGGGCGCGTGGTCGAGCACGGGCGCCACGCGGAATTGGTCGCCCGCGGCGGCCTTTATGCTCGGCTCTATGCCTCGCAGGTGGCGGAGGAGCGCTCGCAATTGGTCGGTCTGCCGCCGGTTGCGGAAGCCAGGGCGCGCGCCTAAGACCCGATGTACGCCGCCTGAGTTGTGCGCGCATGAAGAGGGTTCTCCGGCTGGACGCAGCGCGCCGGTTGGCGGCATGGCTGGGCGCCCAATATATTCGGTTCGTCCATCGGACCGTCCGCTGGACGGTCCAGGGCGGCGACATACCGGATCGGCTGCGCGCCGAAGGGCGGCCGTTCATTGTCTGTTTTTGGCACAGCCGCCTGCTGATGATGCCTTTGTGCTGGAAACAAGGTCAAATCGTGCGGATGTTGATATCGACCCATCGCGACGGCCGGCTCATTTCGGCCGTGGCCGGCCATTTCGGCTACCAAACCATCGAGGGGTCGACCAACCGGGGCGGGAGTTCGGCCTTGCGGTCGATGGTCAAGGTTCTGCAATCCGGCGGAGTCGTCGGCGTCACGCCCGACGGCCCGCGTGGCCCACGGATGCGGGCGGCGAGTGGGGTTGCCGGAGCCGCGCGCCTTTCGGGCGCCCCCATCGTGACCGTGACCTATTCAACGTCGCGGCGCCGCCTGTTGGGCAGTTGGGATCGCTTCTTGGTTCCGCTACCGTTCGGACGCGGCGTGGTGTTGTGGGGCGAGCCCATCCCGGCACCCGCGGGATCGGGCGCGGCCGTCGAGGCCGTGCGCCGCGCCACCGAGGACAGATTGAACGAACTTACGGCCGAGGCCGATCGGCTCTGCGGCCACCTTCCGACGGAACCGGCGCCCGCCGGCGACGCTCCACGATGATCGTCGCGGCCTACCGAGCGACGACCGCCATCGCGGCCCCGCTGATCCGCTTGTATCTACTGCGGCGGCGGAACAAGGGCAAGGAAGACGCCGCCCGTTTCGAAGAACGCTTCGGGCACCCCTCGCTCCCGCGGCCGGCGGGGCCGTTGGTGTGGATTCACGCCGCCAGCGTCGGCGAATCCCTGTCCATGCTGGCGCCGGCGGAACGGATTCTGGAAACGCACGCCGACACCCACATATTGTTCACCACCGGCACCGTGACGTCGGCCGCGATCCTGGCCGGGCGGCTGCCACCGCGCGCCTTCCATCAATACGTGCCCGCGGATGTCGGGTCTTGGGTCCGGCGATTTCTCGATCATTGGCGCCCGGATCTGGCGCTGTGGGCGGAGTCGGAAATGTGGCCGAATCTGTTGCGCGAGACCCGCAAGCGCGGCATTCCGATGGCCCTGCTGAATGGCCGGATTTCGGCGCGTTCCTTCGCCGGGTGGCAGCGTTTTCCCAAGCTGGCGCGGGAGCTGCTTTCCGGCTTTTCGCCCTGTCTAGCGCAGAGCACGGCGGATCTGGAACGACTGACCGCGCTTGGCGCCAAATCGCCGAAAGCCGCGGGCAACCTCAAATACGCCGCGGCGAAGCTGCCCTTCGACCAAGCGGCGTTTGAAACGCTTCGGCCGAGATTCGCGGGGCGGCCACGCTGGCTCGCCGCCAGCACCCACCCCGGCGAGGAAAAGCAGATCGCCCAGGTGCATCTGCGCCTTGCCGCCCAATATCCGAACCTGCTGACGGTGGTGGCGCCGCGTCATGCCCACCGCGCCGGAGAATTGAGCGCGATGTTTCACGGCAAGGGTCTGGCCGTGGCCTGCCGCTCGGAAGGTGAGGTCATTCACCCGGAAACCGCCATCTATCTCGCCGACACCTATGGTGAACTCGGCCTGCTCTACCGACTCTGCGACACCGTCTTCCTCGGCGGCTCCCTGGTGGCCCATGGCGGTCAAAACCTTTTGGAGCCGGCGCAATTTGGCTGCGCCCTTCTCCACGGCCCGCACATGGAAAATTTCGAGGATGTCGTCGCCGAAATATCCGCCGGCGGCGGAAGTTTGCGCGTTGCCGACGCGGCCGAACTCGCCAATGCCCTCCAAGACCTGATCGCCAACGAAGGAAAACGCCGCCGCATGGGTGAAGCCGCCATGATCGTCGCCGAGCGGCAGCGGACCGTCCTCGACCGGGTCATGGACGAGCTTGCCCCCCTGCTGTCGCGATTGCCGCCGGAGTCGGAGCGCCGTGAGAGCCCCTGAGTTCTGGCGGCGCCAAACCGCGTGGTCGTCTCTCCTCGATCCGATCGGTCGCGCCTACGCGGCGGCGGGCCGCGTGCGGGCGGCCCTGACCACGCCATGGCGCGCACCGATCCCCGTGATTTGCGTCGGCAATCTGGTGGCCGGCGGCGCCGGCAAGACGCCGACGGCGATCGGCATCGCCGCGCTTCTGCGCGAAGCTGGGCGCAGCGTGCATTTTCTTTCCCGCGGTTACGGCGGGCGTTTGGGCGGCCCGATACGTGTCGATGACGCGGTTCATGGCGTCGATGACGTCGGGGACGAGGCGCTGTTGCTGGCGACCGTGGCGCCGACCTGGGTGAGCCGCGACCGCAGACACGGCGCCGCCGCGGCCGCCTCGGCCGGCGCCGAAATCATCGTCATGGATGATGGATTCCAAAATCCATCCTTGATCAAGGATGTGTCCTTCGTCGTTGTTGATGGCGGTTATGGTTTCGGCAACCAGCGCCTTATCCCGGCCGGACCGCTGCGCGAGCCGATCAGGCGCGGTCTGGCCAGGGCCACCGCGGCCGTCCTCATCGGCAAGGACGACGCCGCGTGCGCCGCGTCTATCGCCGAACACGGCCTACCGCTTCTGCGCGCCCGCCTGGCCGCGCATCCGGACGCCCACGGTCTCGCCGGTAAGGCCGTTTTCGCCTTCGCCGGCATTGGCCTGCCCGAGAAGTTCTTTGCAACCCTGTCCGAGATCGGCTGCCGCGTGGTCGCACAGCGCAGCTTTCCCGACCATCATCCATTCACGCCCGACGAGATCATGGCGATCTGCGAGGAAGCCACGTCCCTGGGCGCGCTGCCGGTGACGACCGCCAAGGATGCGGTTCGGCTGCCGGCCGAAGCCCGACCCATGATCAAGGTCGTGCGCGTTGGGTTGATCTTCGAGGACCCGTCCGCGGTAACCCGCCTCCTGCGTCCGGCGCTCGACCGTGTCCACGCGTAGCGTCCTCCGCCGCCGGCTGCGCGGCGCCTTTATCCATCCCCTGGAGGCGGCCGCGGTCTATGCCGCTTACGGCCTATGCGCGGCGCTGCCGCTCGATGCCGCCTCCGCGATCGGTGGTTTCATCGGACGCTCGATCGGACCCCGCCTTGGGCTGTCCCGCCGCGCGGCGAATCGGTTGCGCCGCGTCTTTCCGGAAAAGAACGAGGCCGAGATCGCCGCCATCTTGCGCGGGGTGTGGGACAATTTCGGGCGTGTCGCCGCCGAATACACACATCTGGATGCGATACGGGCTTTTGGAACGGATAGCCGGCTGGAGATTGTCGGATTGGAGCATTTCGACGCGGCCCGCGATTCGGGCCGGCCGGTCATCTGTTTTTCGGCGCATTTCGGGAATTGGGAAATGGCGCTGCTGGCCGCCCGCCAACGCGGCCTGCCGCTTAACGTCATCTATCGATCGGCCAATAACCGCTGGGTGGACAAGCTGATCCAGCGCAGCCGGCGAGACGTCGTTGCCGGCGCGATCGCGAAGGGTCGTGAAGGGGCCCGCGAGGCGATGACCGTTCTGAAAGGCGGTGAACATCTCGCCGTGCTCGTCGACCAGCGCATGAATGACGGTATCCCGGTGCCGTTTTTCGGCCGTCCGGCGATGACGGCGCCGGCGCTGGCGCAGTTGGCGTTGAAATACGATTGTGTTGTCTTGCCGACGCGCGTCGAGCGACTGGTGGGCGCCCGCTTCCGTCTGACCGTCTTTCCGGCGCTGTCACCGCCAGTGGGCGAAGAACGCCACGCCATCGTTCTAGCCTACATGACCAAGGTCAACGAAATCATCGAGAGTTGGGTGCGGGCGCGGCCGGATCAATGGTTGTGGCTGCACCGGCGCTGGCCCGATTGATCGCCAACCCGTACCGCGAACAAAAAAAGGGCGAGTCGTGAGACTCGCCCTTTCCGTTGTCTCGGCGTCGTCTTGGTCTAGAAGTCCATATCGCCCATGCCGCCCATTCCACCCATGCCACCCGGTGGCATGGAAGGCCCGGATTTTTTCTCCGGCTTGTCGGCGATCATGGCTTCGGTGGTGATCAGGAGACCGGCCACCGAGGCCGCGCCCTGTAGGGCCAGACGCACGACCTTGGTCGGATCGACGATACCGGCCTTGATCATGTCGACATATTCGCCGCTCTGAGCATCGAAACCCCAATTGAGGCTCTTGCTCTCCTGGAGTTTGCCCAGGATCACGGCACCGTCTTCGCCGGCGTTGTCGGCGATCTGGCGGGCCGGCGCGGTCAGCGCCTTGCGCACGATCTCAACGCCCACCTTCTGGTCGTCATTGCCGGCCTTCACCCGCTCCAGTGCACGCCCGCCATACAGCAACGCCACGCCGCCGCC
>CANFCX010000033.1 GCA_947445225.1 Rhodospirillales bacterium | reverse complement strand
GCGCCCGTTCCTGGCAACGGCATCCCGCGTGATCGCGATCACGGCCAATGGCGATGGGAACAACGCCGCTCCGACACCGAATCTCCTCTCCTATCTTGCCTGGCACGGCATCAAGGCAGAGGCGCTGGTCGTCGAAGCGAAGGCCGTCTCCGAGGGTGCCGCCTTGCTCGATGAGACGCGAAGGCGCAAAGCCGATCTGCTGGTCATGGGCGCCTACACACATAGCCGCGTGCGGCAAATGGTGTTCGGCGGCGTGACCCGTCACATTCTGGCCCATGCGGAGCTGCCGCTTTTGATGGCCCACTGAAATCCACGCGCCCATTTCCGGGCGCTTGCGGATATTTTCCGCAACCGAGTCTCGTTGTACGGTCGCCGTTCGCTCCTTTACCGACAACCGCCGCGAGATGTTCTACAATGAGTTGTCCTTGGGTCGACGTAATTGGGCGCCGCCGGCACCGACGATGACGAAGCCGACAAAAATTAACTTCTCGGGCATGTCCGCGCTGGTGGCGGACGCCAACGCCGCGTTTCTGACCATCATCGCGGGAATGCTCTACGAGTTCGGCGTGTCGAACATAACGCGCGCGACGACCGGCGAGCAGGCTTTGCACCAATTCAGCGTCCAGCAGATCGACTTCGCCTTCCTCGATTGCTTCCTGCCCGGAATCAACGGCTTCGATATCTGTCAGCGCGTCCGCGCCACTCCCGGCCCCAACCAGATGGTTCCCATCCTGATCCTGACGAGCCATGCTCAGCGGGATAACGTCGTGCGCGCCCGGGACGTCGGCGCCAGCATGGTCATGATCAAGCCGATTTCCGGATCGATGTTGTTCGATCGGTTGGCTTGGGCGGCGGAAAACGCCCGTGACTTCATCATGTGCGCCAACTACAACGGCCCAGACCGGCGCTATAAGAACGAGAGTTTCTCGGGCATTGGCCGCCGTGAAACCGACAAAGGCAAGGGCGGTGAACAGCGCGGCTCGTCCATGTCCCAGGCCGAAATCGACAAGCTTTCAACAAGTTTTAGCTGAGACTGCAATGAGCGATGCTCCCAAGGCGCAAAAAAAATCCGGCGCGACGCGCTTCCATCGTTTGGCCAAGCGCGAAGGCGGGATCACCCTGGACGAAGCCATCCGGCGCGCCGACGAATTCGTCTCGACGGTCAAGCCCAAATACCTGGATTGGGTGGCCGAAGATGTTCGTAGCCTGGCTACGGCTCTTGCGGCTCTCAGCGGCCATGCGCCCGCCAGTCCCAAGGACCTCGACACGGCGTTTCACGGCGCTCGAAAAATCCGCGACCTCGGGACGACCATGGGATATCCGGTTATCACCATCGTCGCCAGCAGCCTTTGCGACCTATTGGAACGATTCAAGGGCGGCAACGTCTACAGCCAACCGGCCATCGATACGCACATGTCGTCCCTGCTGCTGGTTAGCTCTTCCGCCTATGACGATCTCCAGCAGACGGTGAAGGACGACCTGCTCCCGGGACTTCGCCGTGTGGTGGACAGATTTCCGCCCACGGAAACGCCTCGAGAATCCTAGGAAGCCCTCGCCTGGGGGCCAGATTAGGCGCCCGGATCGGCGGCTTGTGGCGTCCCCAAGGGGATTCGAACCCCTGTTCCCGCCGTGAAAGGGCGGTGTCCTAGGCCTCTAGACGATAGGGACGCGAGCCGACGCCACAGTGGCATAATTCGCGCGAGCGGCAAAATCAAGGTGAGTTACATAGGCAGGGCCGGCGCCGCATCCTCGATATGTAGCTGGACGCGGGTTTCTCCCTGCCAAATTTCGGCGCGCAAATGCCCGGCAAGATGGAGCGGCGCGCCCGCGGTTTCGCGCAGAGCCTTGCCAAGCTCCGTGCCGACGCTGCGGAAGCAGATGCCGCCCAACCGCCCGCCCTGCCCGTCGGCCAGAAAACAGCGCAGATGCGACTCGCCGACGATATCGGCCTTCGCCACGCGCGCGGCGATGACCGCGAATCGCGGTTCGGGATTGCCGGCGCCGAAGGGCGCCAGCCTTGCCAGCTTTTCGACGAAATCGGGTGTGGCCGCCGCCAGCGCCAGCGTCCCATCCAAGGAAAGTGTCGGCAATCGGGATCTCGGCAGGAACCCCGTGCCGACGCGATCGATAAGAAAGTCCCGGAAGGCCTGGATCTGGCCTTCCTCCACGGTAAAGCCGGCGGCCATGGCGTGGCCGCCGCCATTCCGCAGCAGGCCGGCTTGACGAGCCGCGATCACGGCGGCGCCAAGGTCGATGCCCGCGATTGATCGCCCCGAACCCCTGCCAACCCCATTCTCAAGGGCGACCACGCAAACCGGTCGTTGATAGCGGTCCTTCAGCCGGCTGGCGACAATACCGACGACTCCCGGATGCCAGCCTTCTTGCGTGACCAGAATGATCGGGCCAGGCTCGGGACCGGCCTCGACCGCCGCCATTGCCTGGTGCACCATGGCGGCTTCGATGGACTGGCGCTCGCGATTGAACCCATCGAGGCGGCGCGCGAGCGCGGCAGCTTCCGTGGCGTCGTCGGTCGTGAGAATACGCACGCCAAGATCGGATTCGCCGACCCGTCCACCGGCATTGACCCGCGGACCAAGCGCAAAGCCAAGTGTGAAGGCGTCTGGCATTTGGCGTACGCCGGCAATATCGGCCAGCGCAGCCAAGCCGAGGTTGCGCCGACCCGCCATCACCTTGAGCCCCTGGGCGACGAATGCCCGATTCAGACCGATCAGGGGCACAACATCGGCGACCGTTCCAAGCGCGACAAGATCGAGCAGATCGAGCAGATCAGGCTCTTGCCGGTGGGTGAACCAGCCCAAAGCCCGCAAACGGCGGTTCACCGCAACCGCCAGCAGGAACGCAACACCCACGGCGGCGAGATGGCGATGCGGACTGGTCTCATCCACCCGGTTAGGGTTGACGACGGCGTGCGCTCGCGGCAGGGCGGGTTCGGCCAGGTGGTGATCGACGACGATCACGTCCAACCCGGAATCGGCGGCGGCCGCGAGCGGCGCGTGGGCGAGGGTTCCGCAATCGAGCGTCACAATCACGGTGGCGCCTTCCCGACCGAGGGCGAGCAGCGCCGGGCCATTGGGCCCGTAACCTTCGCGCAGCCTGTCGGGAATGTAGAAACGCACTTTTCCACCGCAGGACGTCAAGGCGCGGTAGAGCAACGCCGCCGAGGTCGCGCCATCGACGTCGTAATCGCCGAACAGCGCGATTGTTTCGCCGCGCTGGATGGCGTCGCAAATCCTTGCGACCGCCGCGTCCATGTCTTTCAGATGAGACGGATCCGGAAGCTGATGGCGGAGCGAGGGACTGAGGAAAGTCTCGGCGTCGTCCGCGCTTACGCCGCGGCCGGCCAAGACGCGGCCGAGGAGTTCCGGGAGATCGTGACGTTGAGCAAGCGCCACGCCCAGGCGTTCATCCGCGAGCCGGGGCTGCCAGCACCGACCGCCGATCGACCGCTCCACGCCCAGGACGGCCGCCATCGGGAAATTATCCCCGCTCGGCGCGACCGCCGGATGCGCGAGCAAAGTCGTGTCGCGCTTCGATGAGGCGCATTGTCCCCGTGTTGGACAGCAAGACGATGGATCGAGTCACTGCGCCGCCGGCGGTTCGTCTGACCCCGCGTAGGATCGAGCCGTCGGTCACGCCGGTCGCGGCGAATATCACGTCGCCACCGGCGAGGTCGGTTTCGCTGTATTTGCGGTTGAGATCGACGATTCCCATGCGGGTTGCCTTTGCCTTTTCGTCGTCGTTGCGAAGCAGCAGGCGGCCCTGCATGCGGCCCCCGCAGCCGCGCAACGCGGCGGCGGCCAAGACGCCCTCGCGCGCACCGCCGCAACCGAGATACATGTCCACGCCACTGTCGGCGCGCGCCACGGCAACCACGCCGCTGACATCGCCATCGGAAATCAACATCACCCGCGATCCGGCCTCGCGAATTTTGGCGAGGATTTCGGCATGGCGCGGCCGGTCGAGGACACAAACCACCAGGTCGCCCACGTCGACGCCACGCGCTCTCGCCAAACTCTTTAGATTCTTGCCAGGGTCTTGATCGAGGTCGACGACGTCGGCGGGCAACCCACCACCAACCGCGATCTTGTTCATGTAAACATCGGGTGTCCTCAGAAATCCACCCTTCTCGGCGAGCGCGATCACCGCCAAGGCGTTGGGCCCACCCTTGGCTGTCAGCGTGACGCCCTGTAAGGGATCGAGCGCGATATCGGCCCGTGGACCGCCGCGTCCCACCGTTTCGCCGACGAAAAGCATGGCGGCCTCGTCGGGCTGGCCCTCGCCGATCACGATCTCGCCGGCGACGGGGATGTGATCGAGGGCGCGTCGCATGGCCTCAACCGCCGCTTGGTCCGCCGCCCTCTCATCGCCGCGCCCCATGAACCGCGACGCGGCCAGCGCCGCCGCTTCGGTCGCGCACACGGCCGAAAGCGCGAGGTCGTTGTCAATAGTTGAGGACACCGGTTTGGCCCTCCGCTGCCCCTCGCCCACTACGCTCACAGCTCTTCGATGATGCGTATCATGCGTGGAGGCTCGCGAACCGAGCCAAGTTTCGCAATCGCGGCCAATGCTCGAATCATTTGCTCCTCCTCGGTTTCATGCGTCGTCAACACAACCGGCACCGCGTCGACCGGGTTGCGACCGCGCTGTAGCATCGATTCAAGCGAAACCTGTTCGTCACGAAGCGAGGCCGTGATCTCCGCGATCACGCCCGGCCGATCAACGACCATCAGACGCACATAATAGGCGCCACGATGCCGGGCCATCGGCGCCGACGGCAACACGGCCAGAGCCGCCGCCGGAACCGAAAACGCGGGCGAGCGTCGGCCGGAGGCGATGTCCATCAAATCGGCCACGACCGCGGAGGCCGTCGGGCCGGCGCCGGCGCCGCGACCTTGAAACATGGTCGTCCCCACGAAATCACCTTCGGCCACGACCGCGTTGAAGACGCCTTCGACATGGGCGATCGGCGCCTCCAGCGGCACCATACAGGGATGCACGCGTTGCTCCAGACCATGCCGGGTCATGCGCGCCGTGCCGAGGAGCTTGATTCGATATCCAAGCTCCGCCGCGTACTCGATATCGGACAGCGAGACATGGCGGATACCCTCAACGTAAACGCCCGAGAAATTCACCTCGCAGCCAAAGGCCACGCTGGCGAGGATCGCTAGTTTGTGGGCGGCATCGATGCCATCGACATCGAAACTAGGATCGGCTTCGGCGTAGCCAAGTTTCTGCGCCTCGGCGAGCACTTCGGAAAAACCGCGGCGGCTCTCCCGCATCGCGGTCAGAATGTAATTGCTGGTCCCGTTGAGAATCCCATAGACGCGGCTGAGGCGATTGGCGGCGAGGCCCTCGCGCAAGGCCTTGATGATTGGAATACCGCCCGCCACCGCGGCCTCGAAAGCCAGGGCGACAGAACGCGATTCCGCGGCGCGCGCCAGCGCGGCGCCATGCGTCGCCAACAACGCCTTGTTCGCGGTGACAAGGTGGCGACCGCTGGCGATCGTCCTTTCGCAAACCTCGCGGGCGACCCCGTCGGCACCGCCAATCAATTCGACAACGGCTTCTGCCTCGGCCTCCGCGGCCATTGCAGCCGCATCGTCGTACCAACGCATCCCAGACACATCGACGCCCCGATCGCGCCGGCGGTCGCGGGCCGATACGGCCGCGACCACGATGCGTCGGCCGCAGCGGCGTTCGATCAGCTCGGCGTGGCGGTTGAGCAGGGTCAGAACACCGGCACCGACGGTACCCAACCCGGCCACCGCAATTTTCAGCGGCGCGCTCATCCGGCGATCGCGGACCGATGCCGCCTCTTTTTTTGAAATTCAGTGTTCATGTCGATTTCTTGCGACGGCGCGGGACCTGTGGCCGACGGGCCAAGGCCCGTCAACGGGTTTGTACGCTCGCCTTAATTAGTATTCGAGATAAATTTCCACTCGCCGATTGGTGCCCGAGGCCGGGTTGCCTGGATCGGCAAGATCGTTGTCGCCGCGCGCGTCGACCATGATACGGCTGGCTGGCACACCCAGGTCCAATAGGGCACGGGCTACAGCCTCCGCGCGCTCCATCGAGGTGCGGAAATTGGCCACCTGGCGAGATCCTGGCGACCCGCCGTCCCGGCTCGCATGTCCAACAACACGCAAGAATGCTCCAGTCGATTTCTGCGCGGATACGGCATCCCGCAGTTGCTGTTTCTCGGCGACCTTACTCCCGCCCGCGGGAAACCCAATGGTCGCCAAACGTCCATTGGCCGCGAATTCCCGGCGTAGCCCCGCATTGCCCTGAGGTGGCGGCGCCGAAATCGAACCGGGCACTGGCAACGGCGCCAGCGCCGGCGGATCGGTTGCCGGCAACGCGGCCACCGTGGCCGTGGCCGCGTTCGTGCCTCCCGGCGCAAACACGGCGCCCTGCCGGTCGGAGGCCAGGTTCATTTCCATTTGCCGGCGCTGCTCCGGGCCTGGAACCGTGGGGGCGGCGGGCACCGAGCCAAGGCTTGGAAAGGGCTGAGTCGCGCCGGGCACGGGCATCGTCGGTTCCGCCGCTACGTCGTTGCCGCGAAGGGTACCGGCCACGCCCCGATACCAGGCGATGGGATTCAGCGCCTCCGGGACATCCGCGCACCCGCCCAGGAAAAAGGCAAGGACGCACCACAATGCCGAAAATCGGCCGGCACGGGATTGTTCGCTAACTGTCTTGATGCAAGGCGGCATTGTGGCGATTTTTCAATAAGAAATGTGGCATGATCCGATTTGCGAGCCTCCCGCTCTATTACGTCCTGCCGCGCGTACGCGTCCTCCACGATGCGCCCAGGCGGAGTGGAAAATCAACGAATGATAAGGATCGAAGAATGGCCGATCAACCGGCCCAAGACATAAAGCTGCCCGATCCGGTCGAGCTTTCCCGGATCATGACAGAGATCGCCGGCAAGAGTCGCCGCCTCGTTACCGATTTCGTCGCGCGGCAAGGCGGGGAGCCCGGGCGGTCTAATCTCGATCCGCTGAATATCGGCGCGGCCTTCGTCGAAATGACGGCGCGGCTGATGACCAATCCGGCAAAAATCGTCCAGGCGCAGTTGTCGCTTTGGCAGGACTACATGTCGCTTTGGCAAAACACAGCCCGAAAGATGTTTGGGGAGCCGACGCAACCAGTGATCCGGGCGCCGGGAGACGACCGGCGCTTTAGGGACGCAATGTGGGACGAGAGTTACCTTTTCGACTACATCAAGCAATCCTATTTGCTTACCGCGCGTTGGCTGCGATCGACGGTGCATGACGTCGAAGGACTCGACGACAAGACCGGACGTAAGGTCGATTTCTACACGCGCCAATTCGTGGACGCGATGTCGCCCAGCAATTTCGCGATGACCAATCCAGAAGTGCTTCGCGCGACGATGGAATCCGGGGGAGAGAACCTGCTCAAAGGGTTGAGCAACCTGCTGGACGACCTCGACCGGGGCAAGGGAAAAGTCTCGATCCGAATGACCGATCTGAACGCCTTCAAGGTCGGCGAAAGCATTGCCTGCACGCCCGGAAAAGTCATGTACCAGAATGAGTTGATGCAACTCATTCAATACAACCCGACGACCGAGACGGTGTGGCGGCGGCCGCTGCTTATCATTCCGCCCTGGATCAACAAGTTCTATATCCTCGACCTTCGACCCACGAACTCCTTCGTTCGTTGGTGCACCGCGCTCGGTCACACGGTTTTCGTCGTTTCTTGGGTTAATCCAGACGGGGCTTTGGCGGACAAGACCTTCGAAGACTATTTATCGCTGGGACCGTTGGCAGCGCTGGACGCCATGGCCGCGGCCACCGGCGAGCGCACCATCAACGCCCTTGGTTATTGCCTGGGCGGTACACTTTTGAGCGCGGCTCTCGCCTATCTGGCCGTGAAGAAGGACAAACGTGTCGCCAGCGCGACCTTCCTAGCGACCTTGGTAGACTTCGCCGAACCGGGAGAACTCGGCGTCTTCATCGACGAGGAGCAATTGGCTCACCTCGAAGACCGCATGAACGAAAAGGGTTACCTTCCCTCCGGGGACATGGCGACGACCTTCAACATGCTTCGATCCAACGATCTGATCTGGTCGTTCGTCGTCAACAACTACCTCCTCGGCAAGGACCCTTTTCCATTCGATCTTCTCTATTGGAACGCCGATTCGACCCGCATGCCCGCGGCAATGCACAGCTTCTACCTGCGCAAGATGTACCAGGAGAATCTCCTGGTACAACCGGGCGGCCTATCGATGTTGGGTCGGCCGATCGATCTGCGAAAAATCAAGATTCCCACCTATATGATGTCGGCCCGCGAGGATCACATCGCGCCATGGCGGACGACCTACGCCGCCGCAAGAATTTTCTCCGGACCAACCCGCTTTGTATTGTCGTCGTCGGGCCACATCGCTGGCGTGGTGAACCCACCATCGGCCAACAAATATTCATACTGGACGAATGAGAGCGTACCCCCCACTCCCGAGGATTGGCTGGCCGGGGCGACACAGAATTCCGGTTCCTGGTGGACCGACTGGGGTAATTGGATCCCGGCCCATGCGGGGGACAAGGTCCGCGCTCGAGTTCCAGGAAGCGGAAAACTCAAGGCTCTTGAGGACGCGCCGGGTTCCTACGTCAAGGTCCGCGCAGGCTGACCGGCTTGCGGCAAAGCGCGATATTCCCGCGCGAGCGACACGTAGAGGGCGGACACCCTTTCCATCTCGGCGAATTCCACCGGCGTGAGATCGCGCATCTTCTTGGCTGGACTCCCGGCCCACAGCTCGCCTGATCCGATGCGTTTACCGGGCGTCACCAGCGCCCCGGCCGCTACCATCGCCCGGCTCTCCACAACCACGCCGTCCATGACGCAAGCCCGCATTCCGACGAAGCAGCCGTCTTCAAGACGGCAACCATGGACGATGGCGGCGTGCCCGATGGTAACGCCGGCGCCGATATAGG
Source organism: Rhodospirillales bacterium (assembly GCA_947445225.1). Lineage (GTDB taxonomy): Bacteria > Pseudomonadota > Alphaproteobacteria > CACIAM-22H2 > CACIAM-22H2 > SHVT01. The sequence continues at coordinate 13,982 of CANFCX010000033.1, read as the reverse complement.
TGCCGTGACGTTCATGGGTCACGTGAACGATCGTGCCGTCCTGAATATTGCTGCGCGGTCCGATGCGAATCTCGTTTACGTCGCCCCGGATCACGGTTCCGAACCAAACTCCAGCATCCGAGCCGATGTCGACATTGCCAATCACGGTAGCATTCGCCGCGACAAAAACGTCGGGCGCGATGCGGGGCCAATGATTGCGATAGGGCAGGATCAGACCAGACATAAACATTCAAACTCGGGCTGTGCCCTTCCCAACTCGCCGGTCTTGGTTGTGACGACCGTCACTTTCATATAATTTTAATTATATTAACATATCGGCTCGGATGGACGAGAACGCGGATCGGAACGACTTGCCGACGGCACCGTGGGAGCGCGACCATGACGGAGCGTATTCTGAACCGGAAGGTGTATCAGGCTGGCGCAGTCATCTTTAAGGATGGCGACGTTGCAAATGACGCCTATTTGATCGAATCCGGCACGGTTGAGGTCGTACGCAAATCGGGCAACCTGGAGGTCGTGCTGGCGCGACTGACCCGGGGTGAAATCTTCGGCGAAATGGCGCTTATCGATGGCAAACCTCGCATGGCCTCGGTACGCGCCGTGGATGCGGTAACCTGCGTTTTGATTTCACAGTCGGAATTCCGGCGCAAGCTCGACGCCGCCGATCCGCTGCTGCGCCGCCTTCTTCAGATATTCGTTGGCCAAATCCGCGCGCGCACCGATGCGGCGGTGCCGAGACAGCCCGGTTCCCCATCGCCAGTGGCCGCGGAGCCGGTCGTCACCCATTGACGCGGCGGTCACGACCGTTACGGGAACAACGCTTCCTGCATTAGCCCGGTGGTTTCCGGCTGCCCAGTCATTAGGTTCATGTTCTGAACCGCCTGGCCGGACGCACCCTTCACCAAATTGTCGATTGCCGATACCACGATTGCGCGGTTCGGAGACCGGTCGGCGAAGACGCCGATCAGGCAATGATTCGATCCCCGAACATGGCGCGTCGCGGGCACGGCGTCCGCCGGCAGGACTCTGACGAAGGGTTCCCCTTCATAACGACGCTCCAGAGTCGCTTTTAACATCCCCGCGGATACGTCCTTCGCAAGACGGACATAGATGGTCGACAATATCCCTCGGCTCATCGGCATCAGATGGGGCGTGAACGTCACCGTGATCGCCTGTCGCGCGGCTAGCGACAGGCCCTGCTCGATCTCGGGAGCGTGGCGATGGCCGGCAATCCCATAGGGGTGGATGCCCTCGGCCACCTCGGTGAACAAATTCGCCTCCTTCGCGGCGCGGCCAGCCCCGCTGACTCCGGATTTGGAATCGATGATGATCCCGTTCGTTTCGATCTGTCCGGCTTCCAGAAGCGGAACCAGCGGTAGTTGGGCTCCGGTCGGATAACACCCCGGATTGGCCACCAAACGAGCCGATTTCACGTGTGGCCGCACCAATTCGGTTAGCCCGTAAACGGCCTCTTTCTGCAAATCGACCGCTTGATGCGAATGGCCGTACCATTGGGCATAGAGGTTAGGGTCGGAGAGCCTGAAATCCGCGGAAAGATCGACGATCTTCAGTGTTCGCGGCAACCGCGCGATGATCGCCTGCGACGAACCATGAGGTAGACAGCAAAAGGCAAAGTCGAGGCCGCTCCAATCCGCGTCGTCCATCTTGATCATGGTCGGCAGGTTGAGCCCGCCAAGATGCGGGAAAACCGAAGCCACCGGCTGCCCGGCGTTCCGGTCGGCGGTCAGCACCCGAATTTCGGCACCCGGGTGACGGGCCAGAATCCTGAGAAGTTCCGCCCCGGTATACCCGCTCGCGCCGAGAATGCCGATCCGAACGCGATTATTGGGAGTTGTCATTCGCCTGTCTCCGAAATCAGAAGGGCGCCCCAAGGGCGCCCTTCATCATGGAGCTTGCGCCGATTGGGTTAGCGTTTCGAGAACTGGAAGCTACGTCGCGCCTTGCGCTTACCATACTTCTTGCGCTCGACCACCCGGCTGTCGCGTGTGAGGAACCCGCCGGCCTTGAGGACGGTTCGTAATCCAGGCTCAAAATACGTTAAGGCACGGCTGATACCGTGGCGAATGGCGCCGGCTTGACCCGACAGACCGCCTCCGGTCGCCGTACACCAGACATCGTATTGGCCGATGCGATTGGCGACGACGAATGGCTGTTGCATGAGCATCCGCAAGGTCGGCCGCGCGAAATAGGTTTCGCCGGTGCGATCGTTCACCGTGATCCGGCCGTTACCAGGCTTGATCCACACACGCGCCACGGAATTCTTGCGTTTGCCGGTCGCGTAACTGCGGCCTTGCGCGTCGCGTTTCGGTTCGGGAGCTTCACCCGGGGCCGCGGCGGCGGTTACAGACGCGGCTTCCGGCGCGCCGCCGCCGATGATCTGCCCCAGCTCGGAAAGCGTATGGCCTTTCTGCGCCATGGTCAGCTTGCCCTCTTATTTTTTGGATTCATCGCCCCGACATCCAGCTTTTCCGGAGTCTGAGCCTCATGGGGATGTTCGGCACCACGATAGACCCGCAGATTTCCCATTTGCTGCCGGCCAAGGGGGCCGCGCGTGATCATGCGCTCCACCGCTTTGACCAGAAGCCGTTCGGGAAAGCCACCATCGAGGATCTGGCCAGCGGTTCTTTCCTTAATGCCGCCGACAAAACCCGTGTGCCAATAGAACACTTTGCCGTTTCGTTTGTCGCCGGTGAGGCGCACCTTCGCGGCATTAACGACGACGATGCTGTCGCCGCAATCGACATGAGGCGTGAAGGTCGGTTTGTGTTTGCCGCGCAAGCGCATCGCAATGACGCTCGCCAGCCGCCCGAGAACGACGCCATCGGCATCGATCAAGAACCACTTCTTATCGACCTCGGAAGGTTTGGCCGAGTAGGTCTTCATGTTACAACCACACAAAGCAAAAAGGCCGACGCCACACGGATATTTCCGCGCGGTCATCGATCAAGGGGCCGGAGTATGCCACAGGACTTCAGACTGTCAACAACCACCCTTCAGACTGTCAACAACCACCCTTCGCGCCGCATCAGCCTTGCCAAGGACGCCGGCCCGGCGGCAATGTGAAGCTCTCTCGGCGAAAGCTCCATGAAAGCCGCACACCAGCCTCGGCCCGACGTGCCCCTCCTCCTCCGCCAAGATGCGGACGGGGTTGCCACGCTCACGCTCAATCGGCCGGACGCGCGGAACTCCCTATCCACGGCCTTGATGAGCGATCTGCTGCAGGCCTTGGACGGCATCGCCGGCGATGACAGGGTGCGGGTCGTCGTCATCGGGGCGGCGGGCTCGGTTTTTTGCGCCGGCCACGACCTTAAGGAATTGCGCGCCACCCCCAGCCGCGCGGCGTATGAATCGCTGTTTCAACAATGCAGCGCATTGATGCTCGCGCTCACACGGCTGACCAAACCCGTGATCGCCAAAGTCCAGGGAATGGCAACCGCGGCAGGCTGCCAACTCGTCGCCACCTGCGATCTGGCGATCGCCGCCAACACCGCCCGCTTCGCCACCCCGGGTGTCAATATCGGCCTATTCTGCTCCACGCCGATGGTGGCTCTGTCGCGCGCCGTCGGACGCAAGCCGGCATTGGAGATGCTGTTGACGGGAGATGCCATCAATGCCGAAGAGGCGGCGCGGATCGGCCTGATCAACCGCGCGGTCGAGGCCGGCGATCTCGACGCCGAGGTCGCGGCGCTGGCCGGGCGCATCGCGTCAAAATCCCCCCTCACGCTTGGCATCGGCAAGGCGGCCTTTTATCGGCAAATCGACATGGACATCGAATCCGCCTATTCCTTTGCCAGCGAGACGATGACCGCCAATATGCTGGCGGCCGATGCGGCCGAGGGCATAGACGCCTTCATGGCCAAACGCGCGCCGAAATGGCGCGGGCGCTGACCGAACATGCCGGCCCCGACCTATTCCGATGGAATGCTGCGCCAAATTCTCAAAGACACGCGCGTGATCGCGGTCGTGGGCGCCAGCCCCAATTGGAACCGTCCCAGTTATTTTGCGATGAAATATCTGCAGGGCAAGGGGTACCGAGCCATACCGGTGAATCCGAGCGCCGTCGGTGAAGAAATCCTCGGCGAAAAGGTCTACGCAACCCTCGCGGACATCCCCGAGCGAGTGGACATGGTGAATATTTTTCGCCGCTCCGAAGCGGTCGGGCCCATCGTGGATGACGCCATAGCCATCGGCGCCAAGGTGGTTTGGATGCAACTGGGCGTGCGCAACCCCGAGGCCGCGGCAAAGGCGGAAGCCGCCGGCCTAACCGTCGTCATGAACCATTGCGTCAAGATCGAATACGGGCGGCTTCATGGCGAGCTGAGCTGGAGCGGGATCAATTCCGGCATCATTTCGAGCAAACGCCGCAATGTCGACGTGCGTTAATCCGCGCCACCGAACATGAACCGAAACGAAAAGCCCCGCGGTTATGGATTCGAGACGCTGGCCATCCATGCCGGCGCCTCGCCCGAACCGGTGACGGGCGCGCGCAGCACGCCCATCTTCCAAACAACGTCCTACGTATTCAACGACGCCGACCACGCGGCCTCGCTCTTCAACCTGCAAACATTTGGATACATCTACTCGCGGTTGACCAACCCGACCGTCGCGGTGCTGGAGGAGCGGATCGCCAGTCTTGAGGGCGGGCGGGGAGCGGTGGCCGCCGCTTCGGGCCACGCCGCCCAACTCCTGGCTTTTTTTACCCTGCTCGAGCCAGGCGACGAGTTCCTTGCCTCGCGCAACCTCTATGGCGGGTCGGTCACGCAGTTCACGCACGCCTTCAAGCGATTTGGCTGGAAATGCCATTTCGTCGATCCCCGCGATCCCGACGATTTTCGCAAAGCCCTGACGACCCGGTGCAAGGCCATTTTCATCGAAAATCTGGCCAATCCCGGCGGCATCGTCGTCGACATGGAGCCGATCGCCGCGATCGCCCATGAAGCCGGTCTGCCGCTGATCGTCGACAACACACTCGCCACACCCTATCTCTGCCGGCCCTTCGACTGGGGCGCGGACATCGTCATCCATTCGATGACCAAATTCCTGTCGGGGCATGGCACGTCCATGGGTGGGGCGGTCGTCGAATCCGGCCGCTTTGATTGGGGCCGCCTCGGCAAATTTCCCTCTCTCACCGAGCCCGACCCCGCCTATCACGGGCTGAATTTCTACGAGACCTTCGGAGATTTCGGCTTCACCATGAAGACGCGGGCGGTGGGCCTGCGCGATCTTGGGCCGGCCATGGCGCCGATGAACGCTTTTTTGATCCTGACCGGCATCGAGACCCTTCCCCTGCGCATGGATCGACACGTCGCCAATGCGCAGAAAGTGGCGGAGTTCCTGGAAGCCCACCCCGCCGTCTCCTGGGTTTCCTATGCCGGGCTACCGTCGAGCCCCTATCACACGCTGGCGCGCAAATACCTGCCCAGGGGGGCCGGCGCCGTCTTGACCTTTGGCGTCAAGGGCGGATTCGAGGCGGGCGTTAGCATGGTCGAAAGTGTGGAACTCATTTCTCATCTCGCCAATATCGGCGATACACGGAGCCTGATCATCCATCCGGCATCAACGACACATCGCCAATTGACCGACGAGCAACGGAAAGCCTCCGGCGCCGGGCCCGAGGTCGTTCGACTTTCGGTGGGGCTGGAGACCGCCGATGATATTATCGCCGACCTCGATCAGGCGCTGGCGAAGACCAAGACCTAGTCATCCCAAGAAAGTGATTCCCTATCCGGCGCCTCGACCTTTCGCCCCATGGCTTTCAGTGCAATGCTGTGACCGATGTTGATCGTTGACGATTCCGCGGGCGTCGCTGCCCTGTGCGCGCGCTTGGCGAAGGCTGAATTTGTAACAGTCGACACCGAATTCATGCGCGATCGGACCTATTGGCCGATCCTGTGCCTCGTGCAGCTTGGCGGACCCGACGAAGCCTTCGCGATCGATGCAACCGCCCCCGGTATAGACCTCCGACCGGTGGAGGCCCTGATGGCCGACGATCGTGTGCTGAAGGTTTTTCACGCGGCGCGGCAGGACATCGAAATATTCTTTCATCGCAGCGGCGTGATCCCGGCGCCGCTTTTCGACACCCAGGTCGCGGCCATGGTGTGCGGCTATGGGGAGCAGGTGAGTTACGAAACGCTCGCCGGTCAGATCGCCGGGGCGCGTCTCGACAAGTCGATGCGCTTTACCGATTGGTCGGTGCGGCCCTTGACCCAACGCCAGATCGACTATGCCATCGCCGATGTTGTCCATTTGCGCGCCGTGTATTCGGTGCTGGCGGCGCGACTGCAGAAAACCGGACGAACGCATTGGCTGGCGGAAGAGGTCGCAATACTCACCGATCCCGCGACCTACCGCCTGGAGCCGGCCGAGGCTTGGCGGCGACTGAAGCCGCGCGGCGGCACACCGCGATTCTTCGCTATCTTGCGCGAACTCGCCGCCTGGCGAGAAATCGAGGCCCAGCGCCGCGACGTGCCACGCAACCGCGTTCTCCGCGACGACATGCTGCTCGACATCGCCGCTCATGCCCCGACCAGCGCCGCCGATCTCGGCCGGTCGCGTGGGCTGGCTCAAGGCATGGCCGAGGGCCGTACCGGACAGGACATCGTGGCCGCGGTGGCACGCGGGCGATCGGTGCCCGAAGCCGACCTGCCGATACCCGAGCCCGTGTTCGATCTGCCGCGCGGTGCGGGACCTTTGATCGACCTGCTCAAGGTCCTGCTGAAGTTGAAATGCGAACGGCACGACGTGGCGCAAAAGCTTGTCGCATCGAGCGCGGACCTCGAACGTATCGCAATCAATGACGACGCCCCCGTTCCAGCGCTGCACGGTTGGCGGCGAGAAGTCTTCGGCGAGGACGCGTTGGCCGTAAAACACGGCCGTTTGGCTCTGGGGGTCGTGGGAAAACGCCTACGCCTCGTCCCGATTGGGGGCGGAACCGCGGAAAAGCCTGCCGCAAGCGGCCCGCTCGGAGGTGTTGCACCCCCGATTGGCCTGGCGGTCGAGACCTAGCCGGAGCCGGCGCGGCTTTCGGTCTCGATTACGGCCCGGCGCCCGATTGTCTTGGCCAGCGTCTCCAGCCGTCGTTCCAATGCCTCTCCCAGCAAAGCGGCCCCCGAACGATGGACACGCAGGGTCAAGACTTTTTCGGCCACATCAAGGGCTGTGCGGTCGATCAACTTGGGATCGCCACCGGAAATCGTGAAGGCCAGTCGCAGCGCCATACCCACCAGATAAGCGCGTCGAGCGCTCTCATCGTCCAAGAGTTGCAGGGCTGGCCGGATGAGGTCGCCATCGTCGCCGTCGTGGCGCGCATAGGCGACTAATGCGAGGAAGGCGCGGCCGCGATGATCGATGCCGACGACGGTCATTCGCAGCACGCGAAAAAAGGCGATTTCCGCCCGGTAGTCGGGATGTTCCCGCCACGCGATATCACCCAGCATGCAGGCCGCCAGCCGCAATCGCCGATTGGCCTCGTTTTCGTTCGCAAACAGAGGGTCCATCCAGGCGCAAATTCTGTCGCCGCCGACCGGGAACCGACCGCCCCGCTTGCCGATCTCGGCGCAAGTCGACAACAGCGGATCGCGCCTCCGAACCGCCGGCGATAGCCGCCGGAACAAGATCCCCTCGCGCAAGCCAAGCGCTGAGAACACCAGACGTTTCGGTTGGGCATGCCTCAGAATGCGTTCGAGCACGAGTGCCGCCAAGGGGAGGGCCTCATGCCGCCGGCGCGACACGCGCGAAATACGCGCCAAGGTCTCAAGACCAAGGCGCGAAACGAGCCCCGCGAACTCGTCCGCGGCCCCGAAGGAAACGACGTAGTTGTGAATAACCCGCAGAGGATAGTTCGTCTGCGCCATGTGTAGGCGGGCCAGGGAGCGCCAAGCACCGCCGACCGCATAGAAATCGCGGCCGACGACATCCTGCAACCAAGGCAAACTCTGGATATATTTGTCGACGTGGTCGCGCAATTTGCCGCGCCCGCCCTCGGCGACATCTTTCAGGCGCAGCGGCCCGAGCGGCAACGTCGTTTGCCGGCCGAGCCGTCCATGGGCCAGCTCGATAAGCTCCAGGCTGCCGCCGCCCAGGTCGCCGACCAACCCATCGGCCTCGGGTATTCCCGACACGACACCGAGGGCCGAAAGCGTCGCCTCCTCGCCGCCGCTCAAGACCCGCACATCAAGCCCGGTTCGCCGTTCGACCTCGGCGGCAAAGGCGGCACCGTCGTTGGCTTCGCGCACGGCGGCCGTGGCCACCACGTCCAGGCGCCCAACCTTTAGGGATCGTGTCAGCGCGCCAAAACGAGTCAGATTCGTCAATGCGAGCTTTACCCCGTCGGGATTGAGGACTCCGCTGCGTTCCAATCCGCGCCCCAGCGCGCAGAGCACCTTTTCATTGAAAATCGGCACGGGAGCTCTGCTGCTGCCGTCATAGATGACCAGGCGGATAGAGTTCGACCCAATGTCGATAACCCCGACCGGCGGGCCGGCGATGCCGCCCCGCTCCCGCGACCGCACGGTTTTTGGCCGCATTGGGGGAAGGGTCAGGGCGCCACGAGGCGCGGCGGCGACTTTGCCCGTTTGAGTGCTTTGCCCCGTCCCGAAAGGCTGGGATTGGTCATGAAGAACGTATGCGCGCTGAAGGCGTCGCCCCCACCTTCCGCGCGTTTGTAGGTGCCATCGGCCTGAAGGATCCAGCTCTGCGCCACGTCGCGCAGATTGGCGCCCATGATTTGGTCCAGAACCTGCTGGTGACAGGTTGGATTTTCGATGGGTACCAGCGCCTCGACACGGCCGTCGAAATTGCGCGGCATCCAATCCGCCGAGGCTATGAAGACCTTTGCCTCCGCTGAGGGCAACGCATGACCCGCACCGAAACAAACGACGCGGGAGTGTTCGAGGAAACGGCCCACGATGCTCTTGACCCGGATGTTGTCCGACAAACCAGGAACCCCTGGGCGCAGGCAACAAATACCGCGCACGACCAGATCGATCGATACCCCGGCCTGCGATGCGCCATACAATGCATCGATAATCTTCGCATCGACCAAGGCGTTCATCTTGGCCCAGATCTGGGCAGGACGGCCGGCGCGGGCATGGTCGATTTCGTCGTCGATCAAGGCGAGCAGGGTCTTGCGGAGAGTCAGCGGGGCGACGGCAACCTTCTGGAGGCCCTGTGGCTTGGCATACCCGGTCATATAATTAAACAGGCGCGCGGCATCTCGGCAAAGCGCCGGATCGCAGCTGAAAAATGAAAGATCCGTGTAGATCTTGGCGGTGACGGGGTGGTAGTTGCCGGTACCGAAATGGACGTAGCTGCGCGGCGTTGTACCTTCGCGCCGCACAACGAGCGACACCTTCGCATGCGTCTTGAGGTCGATGAATCCATAGACGACCTGGACGCCGGCGCGTTCGAGATCGCGTGCCCACCGGATATTGGCCTCTTCGTCAAACCGCGCCTTGAGTTCAACCAGCGCCGTCACCGATTTGCCGGCCTCGGCAGCTTCGATAAGTGCACGAACGATCGGCGAATTCTCGCTAGTTCGGTATAACGTCTGTTTGATGGCGACAACCGCCGGATCGCTCGCCGCCTGCAGAACAAATTGCGCGACGACGTCGAAGCTTTCGTAGGGGTGGTGGACGACGATGTCCTTTTGCCGGATGGCGGCAAAGCAGTCGCCGCCGAAATCGCGAATCCGCTCCGGGAACCGCGGACGATAGGCGGGAAAACACAAATCCTGGCGCTCGGCGGTGATGAGCTGATGTATCTCCGCGAGGCCCAGCATGCCATTGATTCGGAAAACATCCGCGGCTGGTACCTTCATCTGCTCCGTGACGAAAGTCAGCAGCTCTTCCGGCATGCCGGCTTCGACCTTGAGCCGGATGACGGTACCGCGCCGCCGTCGTTTGATCGCGGATTCAAACAGGCGTACCAGGTCTTCGGCCTCTTCCTCCACTTCGACTTCGCTGTCGCGGATCAGGCGAAAAGTGCCCTGCCCGCGCACCTCGAAATCCGGGAACAGCCGGTCCAGAAACATCCCGACGACGCCTTCGATGGGCAGAAAGCGAGTTTCGCTTCCGGGCAGGCGAATGAACCGGCCAAGCTGGTGCGGCAACGGCAACAGGGCGTGCAGGGACCGCGCATCGGTAAGCCGGAAGAGCTGAAGCGCAAGCGCGAAGCCGAGATTGGGCAGGAAAGGAAAGGGATGGGCGGGATCGATCGCAAGCGGAGTCAGTACCGGAAACATCGCCTCCATGAAGCGGGTCTCCAGCCAGCGCTTGTCCTCGTCGGTCAGCTCGTCCGGCGACAGGACGGCAAGGCCAGATCTGCGCAATTCGCGCTTAAGCTCGGCCCAGCAGCGCTCCTGTCCTTCGATCAACGCGGCGGCGCGCCGATTGATCGCAACAAGTTGCTGGGATGGTGTTAATCCGTCCTGGCTCGGTATTGAAACGCCCGCGGCCACCTGTCCCTTGAGACCGGCGACGCGGACCATGTAGAACTCGTCCAGATTGCTCGCCGAAATCGACAGGAAGCGGAGGCGCTCGAGCACCGGGTGAGCTTGGTTGTCCGCTTCTTCCAGAACGCGCTCGTTGAACGCCAGCCACGACAATTCGCGGTTGATGAAACGCGAATCCGGCGCCAAGTCGCCCGCGGCGCGATCAAGCTGCGTGGCAGAAGTCATGTCGTTCGTATAGCACGCAGAGTCTCGCAGTGCTATGACAGCGGCAGCCTGGCGGAACCGATTACAGGCAACCGGCATGAAGCGAATCTATCTGCTACGACACGCGAAATCGAGCTGGTCGGAGGACGGCCAGGCCGACTATGAGCGCGGCCTGGCGCCGAGGGGATTGCACGCCGCGCGGCAGATGTCCGCTCATCTCCGGGACCGCGCCGTAAAACCATCGGTCGTCCTGTGTTCGACCGCGCGAAGGGCGCGCGAGACACTGGATTTGATCATGCCTGGGCTCACTGGCAAGCCCGGCATTCGTTATGAAGACAGTCTCTATCAGGCCGCCGCGTCGGACATCATCGCGCGCATAAAACAGCTCCCCGAGAAAACCGCTTCGGTCATGATCGTCGGCCACAATCCAGGGCTTCAGGAGACCGTATTGGAACTTGCCGGCGCCGGCGCCCCAAAACGCATGCGTCAAATCGCGGAAAAATTCCCGACTCTCGCGCTCGCCGAACTATCCACCGACATCGAACATTGGCGCGATCTCGGCCCTGGGGCCGCCCGGCTCGTCGATCTCACCATACCCGCCGAGATCGAGGACTGACCGGCAAATCGGGTCCGCAAGGCCGGGTCACTTCCAAAACGGCCTTTCGCCTTCGAATTTGGTCCAAGCGCGCGGCAGGCGGGCGCGCTCCGTCGCCAATTGGGCGACGCTCCGGTCCAGAATGACGCTGGCAATGCGCGTCTTCTCCGAGCCGATGTCTTTCCCCGGCTGCCGATCGAGATGACCCATCAATTCACACATACAATTGGCGTCGTTGAGTGTGCCCAGCCGGTCCTGAACACCTTCAAGCGCCGAGAGATAGGCGCTACCGAGTTTGGGCGGAAACAACGATCGAAAAAATTCGCCGACATAACGGAGCCTTTTGGCGCGTATGCGCAAGTGATGCAGATCCTTGGGCGAAAGGGTACGGAGGCCATCTCCAAATTTGTGTAGCTTCTTATTGAGATGCTTGAGCGTTCGCCGCGCGAAATCCCTAATCGGTTCGTCCAGGTCACGCAGGCGCGCCGAATCGACCAGCTGCGTCCAACCACCCCCATCCCACATCGCGTCGAGCTTCAGCATGATCTCGGTATGACGGCGGCTCGCAATCACCGCGCGCATGCGGGAATAGGCCACGGCGCGCTCCCCCTCGGCCTCATTCATGAGGTCTGCAAACCCTGGTTCGCCCTCGAAGCGGCGGGCAAGCGCGATGAAAACATCCCAACTACGGGCGTGGCCGCATTCGCGGGAGATCCAGCGCAGATCGGTGTTGATCGCCTGCCGTTTGCCATCGTTTGAGTGGTGGCGCAACGCGACCAAAACGGCGCGCATGCGGCGAAGGCCGACGCGCAGTTGATGGACACCTTCGGGGTCTTCACCCAGGGAGGCGCACGCCTCGTTGGCGCGTATCTGAATCAAACAATTGCGTCCGATTTCAACGAACGCCTCTGCGACCGTCATGCGCCGACGCAAAACGACGCGCGCCGCTTTTTGCGGTGAAGGCGAAAGATTTCCAGCCAGCGCGTAGCCGCGCGCGACTTTGCTTTGCGCCTCCACCGTGAATGACACCGAGCGGTGAAGCCGGCGCGCGACTTCGTAGATTCGGGCTGCGTCGCCCGATATCAGCTCGATTTCGGCCTCGCAGACCGGAACGCTTCCACGCGGGCTGGTGATCTCGCCGAGATCGAGCGCAACGCGCAATTCGGTATCGCCAAATTGAATCGGCCATTCGCGGCGTCGGACGTCGGTGATGAATTGCGGCTTGAGCGGCCGGCGACGCTTCATTTCGGCGAATACCTGGCGAATGACGGGGTCGGCTACGCGCCTGAGGTTGGGTCGGTCGCCGACGACCTCCTCTTCCCATTCAGACCGAGCCTTGGGGTTGCCGGATGGGGCGCGTTCGACCGACAGGATTTTTTTCTTTCCCTCGTTGCGGACGCGCAGGGCCGCCTTGTTATTATGAAGATCGAAATTCGCCGTATCGTAATAAACGCTGACCAGCCGTTTGGCTTTCGGCAAACCGGCGCCTTTTAGCGGATGCAACAGATGATGGCGCATGAGCCGAGGCACTTCGTCCTTTGCGAGGCGAAGTTTCAATTCCACCTCAACCGGGCTGTTTTTCCCCGACATGGAACCGTGCCGCAAAAGGACGAAGGCGAAAGCCGACTGGCAATTGCGCCTATCCTAACCACGCACCAACACCCCGACAATGAACCGTCAACGCCCCCAACTCCAATGCTCTGAGTAAACCGGGGGGAAACCTGTGGATAGCGTGTGAATAGTTTGCGGATAAACCTGGCTAACCTACTTAAGAATCGGCTTATTATTTCGCGCCTTGGTCATTTCCATCAAGGACACTGCGAACCAGTATCAGGCTGACGTTTCGGTGTCCGGTCAGCGCCACGCGATCGATCTTCCCAACGACGTCTTGCATTGCACCGAACGATCGTTCGATGCGGGGAATGAGGTAGGAAACGATTTCCGGTGCGACACGAAGCTGGCGATCGGCGAACAGCTTAATCAGAACGGCTTCAAGCAGAACCTCATCCGGAGATTGCACAAACGCAACCGGAATGGCCGCGAGCCGAGAATGGAGATCGGGCAGTCGAATTGGCCATCGCGCCGGCGGCAGGCGGCCAGTGAGCAACAAATGGCCCGAAATTTCGGCGAGGTGGTTGTAGAGATGAAGGAGCGTGCGCTCGTCGACGCCTTCGTCTGCGGCGTCAATGACAACACTTCGACGTCCTTGCAGGATCACCTCCGGGCTGCCTACCAATTCCCGTGTCGACATCAGCTTGGCGCCGGCTCGTTCTGCCCAGATGCTCGCCAAATGCGTCTTGCCGCAAGCCGGCGGCCCGGCCAGAGCCAATGCTGGCGCCGGCCAGTCCGGCCAACGATCGAGCCAGGCCACCGCCCCGCGGTTTGCCTCGGCGACCACGAAATCGGCGCGGCCGAAGGCCGGCTGGTGTTCAAATTCAAGCGGGAGTTGCCCCGCGTTCAATTGTTATCTCCCAGATACAAGGGGCTGGTCAGATAACGTCCCAACACAAAGCGAGCCAGGACCCCAACAACGGCGGCGACCGGAACGGCGATAAGGACGCCGACCAACCCGAACAGGCTGCCTCCGGCAAGAACCGCAAAAATGATCCAAACCGGATGAAGGCCGACCCTTTGCCCCACCAGGCGGGGCGTCAGGACATTGCTCTCAAACATCTGACAGGCCACGAAAACGGCGGCCACCGCCAATATGGG
>CANFCX010000032.1 GCA_947445225.1 Rhodospirillales bacterium | reverse complement strand
TCGTATCCTCGCCATCCGTTCTTATCGACGCCGTGTGGCCCGCTGCGAGCGGAAAGGTCGTCCGGCTGGTTGCGCTGGCGCTGATCGGCAACGCGCTCCTTTATCTTTCGGCGAAGATCCAAGTGCCGTTTTGGCCCGTGCCGATGACCATGCAGACCATGGTCGTGCCTCTGATCGGCGCAGCCTATGGATGGCGCCTGGCCGGGGCTACGGTCGTCCTATATTTGCTGGAGGGTGCGGCGGGGTTGCCCGTTTTCTCGGGAACGCCGGAGCGCGGCATCGGACTTGCCTATATGACCGGCCCGACCGGAGGATTTCTCTTCGGCTTCCTCGTCGCCGCGATGGTCGTCGGGTGGTTGGCCGAAAGGGGATGGGACCGCAACTGGCTCAAGATCGGCGCGGCCATGATCGCCGCCGATGTCGTGGTTTTTGCCGTGGGTGCTGCCTGGCTCGGCAGCTTCGTCGGATTCGCGCGGGCCTATCAGCTTGGGGTGGAGCCGTTCCTGCTCGGCGATATCTTGAAGATCGCCTTGGCGGTCGCCGCGGTGCAGGCCGGGTGGTGGGGCATCGAACGTCGCAGAGTGTGATCGACGATCGCGTTTAACCCGCTTGCACGGGGGCTGGCGCCAGGCTGCGCCAACCCTCCGGACCCAACGCTTCAAGAGGTTGGAACCGCGCCTTGTAGGACATTTTCGAGCTGCCGGCGATCCAATAGCCGAGATACACGAACGGCAAATGAAGACCGCGGCAGCGATTGATTAACCACAAGATCATGAAATTGCCCAGTCCGCGCCGATCCTGTGTCGGATCGAAAAAGCTGTAGACGGCCGATAGCCCATCACCCAGGCGGTCGATCAAGCAGCCCGCGACAAGTTCGCCGGCGCCATCGCGGAATTCGACGATCTGGGTGTGCACGGGGCTGGTCTCGATCATCGATGCGAAGGCGGCAAAATCCATTTCGGCCATTTCGCCGCCATGGCGGGTGTTCTGATAATTTGAAAACAGCCGGTACTGCTCCTCGGTCGCCTTGGCCTGCCGCGACGACACCTTCAGATCCGAGTTCATCGCCATTATTCGCCGCCATGACCTTCCGCCGTGGCCGGTCGTGGCCTTGGCAAAACCCTTCACGACGACACGCACCGGCACGCAGGCTCGGCAGCCTGGACAGGCGGGCCGGTAGGCAAAATCCTGGCTACGACGAAATCCGGCCTGGCTCAGATGATCGTAACGGGCGCCGGCGCCGGCGCCGGTCAATTCCGTGAAAATGCGCCGTTCGGTTCGGGTCTGCAAATAGGGGCAGGGGGCCGGCGCGGAATAGTAGAAGCGCGGTTGGATGTGTATGTCGTCACGCATACGCCCACCCACGGACTTTCGCCCGACGACCCAATGCCGTCCGGGCGGTTGCGGTCACACCCTAACGCCGCGGCTGAGTTGGCGGCGGCGTTACCGTCACCGGCACCGCGGATGGAGTTGTCGTAGTCGACCGGGCGGGTGCCGGCGTCGGTCCCTCGCCGGTGCGGGTGGGGCCGTTGGGCGTGCCGGGAAATTGTCCTTCCGGTGGCGGCTCGCCGGCTTCGCGCAGAATAAGAATGCTGATTCTGCGGTTCCGCGGATCGAAGGCATTCTCGGCAATCAGGGGATCGCGCTCGGCCTTGCCGACGACACGTTCGAATTTGCTCGTGGGAACGCCGGCTTCGACCAGCGCCCGCCGACTTGAATTGGCGCGGTCGGTCGAAAGCTCCCAATTGCTGTAACCCTGCGGATTGGCGTAGGGAAGCGCGTCGGTATGGCCGGTGACCGAGATCTTGTTGGGCAGACGGGCAACGATCTGCGCGACCTGGCCGAGCAGGGCGCGGGTCTGTGTGGCGGGCTGGGTGCTGCCGAGCGGGAACATCGACATCTTCTCCTGGTCGACGATCTGTATCCGCAAACCCTCGGGTGTGCGGTCGATGACCAGATTCTCGGCTAGGTTTTTCAATTCGGGGATGTCCTGAATCGCCTGGCGCAGCATGTTCTCGGCGTCTTTGAACAACTTATTCTCACGTTCGGCCAACAGCTTCTCGGCCTGCTGCTCCGTCAACTTCTCGATCTGGACGTCTTGGGTGGTCTGCTTATCGCGCTCCAACGCCGTCTGCAGCCGTTCTTTGGCGCTCGGCTGGTTTGGTTGCGGCTGCCGTTGCTGCTGTTGTTGCGCGGTTTGCGTATCGCGCTGTGGGTTTTCTCGCTGATTGGCCCCGTCGCCGTCGCCGACCGATTGGAATTTTCCGTCGTCATGTTCCCACTCGACATCGACCTGAGCGGGCGGCGCCAGGGGCATGTTTTGACCGGTCGCGCCGGTCGCGGAGGTCATGCCTCCCGTGCGGGAAACAAACATGCCGCCGAGGATGCCACCGGAGCCACTCGTGCTCTTGGACACGGTTTCGGGCGAGAAATAGTTCGAGATGCCGTTTTTCTGCTCCTCCGTGGTGACATTGAGAAGCCACAGGAGCAGGAAAAACGCCATCATCGCGGTCACGAAATCGGCGTAAGCGACCTTCCAAGCGCCGCCATGATGGCCGGCACCATGCCCACCTTTCTTGACCTTCTTGATGACAACGGCAGCGCCCTGGTCGGCCATTGGGCTTGCCCCCTAGATCGGCGGCAGCGCGGCGACGGCTTCTTCGACTTCGTAGAAGCTCGGCCTGACATTCGACAACAGGGACTTGCGGGCGAATTCGACCGCCACGGCCGGGGCATAGCCCTGCATGAAGGCAAGAATGCCAGCCTTGACGCACATCAAATATTTGCTTTCGGCATCGTAGGTGTTTTTGATCGCATTCCCGATCGGGCCAACGAAACCATAGGATAGGAGCACGCCGAGGAAAGTTCCGACCAGCGCGCCGCCGATAAGATGACCGAGAACCTCGGGCGGCTCGGTGATCGAACCCATGGTGTGGATGACGCCAAGAACGGCGGCAACGATGCCGAGCGCGGGCATGCCATCCGACATAGTCAGCACCGCGGCCGATAACTGCGCCTGTTCGGCGTGGTGAGTTTCGAGTTCTTCGTCCATCAGCGCCTCGACCTCATGCGGATTGTCCGTGCCTAGGGTCAGTAGCCGCAGGTAGTCGCAGAGGAAAGTTACGGCATGATGGTCGGCCAGAAATACGGGGAATTTTTGAAAGATCGAGCTCTCTAGAGGCTTCTCCACATGCGACTCGAGCGCGAGCATGCCCTTGGACTTCGCCAGCTTGAACAAAGAGTATTGCAGCGTCAGCAACTCGAGATAGGCGGCCCGGTCGTACCGGGACCCCTTCATCATGCTACTGAAAGCCCCGCCAACCCGAGACAGTATGGATTTCGGGTTGGCGATCAAAAAGGCGCCGACGGACGCGCCAAAGATGATGACGAACTCGAAGGGTTGCCACAAAACGGCCAAGTGCCCACCGACGCCAAGATAGCCGCCGATGACGCTGACGATTACAATTATGGCGCCGACGATGAACAGCATTGCGAAGAAGCGGCTCCAACCGGTTGATGCGACAAGAAACTGCCTCAACGCTGGTTAAGATTTAGTTTAGCGCATGATCGTCATTGTTCCAACCTCTTCGCGGCGGGCGGGCAACGCCGCCTTCTCACTTCGGGGCCAATCGAAGAATTCCGATGCCTCGGCGCGCCACGTCGTCGCGGGTGCCTGCGAGTGTTACAGAGCTCCCGCTAAGCCAAAGTGGGGATAGATCGCCGTAAAAAGAAGACAGCGGATTTCCCGATTGACCGACGGCCTGAATGAATCGCGAGGAGGCGAGGTCGGACAGGTCGTAGACCGCGCGAAAGCCCGGACCGTGGGCAGCGGCGAAGGGATTGATATCATTGCCGATTCGCGAACGACCACGCAGCAACGTGAAATCGTCGCCATCAATCGGCAGGGCGATATTGGCCAGGCGCCCCAGGCCCGGAATTTGGCTCAGGATGCGGTTGTCGAAACGAGCCTCATGGGCGTCGCCCCACCGCCAGCCCGCCAGATCGGCGCCATATCGGCGCTCAATTTCAGCCATCGCGGAATCAAACGATGTCCGAAGCTGTTGGTCGCAGGTTTCCGCGCCGGGCGTGGCAATGTCGTCGCACCATTGCCGATCGTCACGTAGGACGCGTTCGACCAGGGGTGCGCGCAAGTCCCAGAAATCGCCGAAAAGCGGTCCAAGTTCGTCGGCGAAAAGCCCGCGCACGAGGTCACGAAGCCAAAAGCTGAAGATCAGGGGCTCGGCGCGATCGCGCGCCATCGTCCCATCCCAGGCGGCAAGGCTTTCGAGCACAGCGACCGCCTTTGGGTTCGTCGGGACGATGGCGACCATGAACGGGAGCAGGTCGCGGGCGGCCAAAGAAACCGAATCGACCTGTATCGCCGCGGTGTTTTCCATCGTGTGTTTGCGTGTCGCCGCGAGAAGCTCCTCAAGGCGCCGGGCGCGGTAGGCCGGCGGCCAATCGCGCGTGAGAAAGAACGGATAGAGGTCGCCGACAACCTTGTTGTTCGCGTTTGCCAGAACGCCGTCGGGCGGGTTGCGAAGGCGGGGCAATCGGTCGAACGGAATAAAGCCGGTCCAGTCATGCACATCCGTCCATCCGGCGAGCGGCAGGGATGTATCCGCGCCGGCGCGGATCGGAACGCGGCCGGCGGCCAGAAAGCCGATGGTGCCGGCGAGATCGGCATACATGACGTTCTGTTGCGGGGCGTGGAAAAGCTGCAGGGCCGCCTCCAAAGCGGCCGCGTCGTTTGCGTGGTTGATTCGAAAAATCGCCTCCGGCGTGGGGTCGTTGGCGACCAGGGCGGTGGCGGCCAAGGCAAGGACATAACGCGATCCGTCTTCGGCCGGAATCGGCTCGGCGTTAGGCAGGACATCCGAAAGGATTGGTCCATGCCGGCTCTCGCGTATCGTCAGGGACACATCCTCGCCGCCGCGCACGCGGATGGTCTCCTGCCGCTGTCGAAACTCGGCTCGACCGGCTGGGGTCGCGTAGCCGCCTGAATCTCCATGTGCCAAGCGCTCGACGAACAAATCCTGTGTGTCGCTCTCCGTCGTGGTCATGCCCCAGGCGACCTTGCCGTTATGACCGAGGACGTGGAAGGGAACGCCGGGCACGGTGGCACCGGCGATCCGCCATGACGGCGTTTCGATGCGCGCCAGATACCAGAGATTCGGCGCGGAATAGCCTAGATGGGGATCATTGGCGAGGATCGGCTTGCCGCTCGCGGTGCGGTCGCCGGCAAGAACCCAGGCATTGGAGGCCGATTGATGAACAAGCGCTTCCGGCGTGGCCGCGGCCAGGCGTTCGAGCGGTACACTCGCGAGGGCCGCGAGCGTGACCGGCGCCGTCGGCGGATAGGGTGGCCACAGGCTGGCGAATTGCGACGGCGTGAGTCGGCGCAAGACGCGCGAACGAAACAGCTCACTTCCCCAATTGCCGGAAAGCTGCATCGCCATCAGCTTTCCCCAAACCGAAGAATCCGCCGCCTTCCACGGCTCCGGGTGAATGCCGAGCAGGTAGAATTCAGGCGGCCAGGCTCCGGCATTGCCCGCGATGAAGGCGTTGACGCCGGCGGCATAAGCCTCAAAAGCGCCACGGGTTTCGGCGGACAGGTTCGGTAGCCCTTCCTCGGCAAGGCGATACAGGCCGAGCACACGCATGAACCGGTCGCTGCCGAGGCCGGCTGACCCTACCACTTCGGCCAACCGGCCCGATCCCAGACGCCGCATCAATTCCATTTGAACGAGGCGGTCCTGGGCGTGGACAAAACCCAGGCCGAAATAACCGTCATTCGGGGTTTGGGCGAAAATATGGGGGATCGCGTGCTCATCGCGCACGATTTCGATCGGCGCTGAAATTCCGGCGAGACGGATCGTTCCGTCGACCTGCGGTAGCGAGGTGCGGAGCCACAGATAAGCCCCGCTCAAACCCAGCGCGACGAGCGCGACCATGAGCAAGGCGCCACGTCGAAGCCAGCGGAACGTCCTTTTCTTAGTCATGGGCCGAGATTCACGATGACCGTCTTTTTGTGCGTGAAATGCTCGATCATGGCCTCCAGCGAAGCCTCTTTGCCCAGGCCGGACTGCTTGATGCCGCCATAGGAAAGGCCTGGCTGCACCACGATGTTCTGGTTGACCTGAACAAATCCGGCTTGGAGACGGCGCGCGGCGTTCAAGGCAGTGCCGATGTCGCGTGTCCACACGGTCGCGGCAAGGCCGTAGTCGCTGTCATTAGCCTCCCCGATTACGTCATGCTCATTGGACCAGGGGATCAAACATGTGACCGGGCCGAAGATTTCCTCGCGCGCGACACGGTGCCGATTGGTGAGGCCGCTGAACAACACAGGCTGAACAAAGAGGCCTTTTTTCAGCCTGGGATCGGCCGGCAATGCCGAGCATCGATGCGCCATGGCGCCCGGTGTTTCGCTGCCGAGCGCGATGTAACGGGTCACCTTGTCGTATTGCGCTTGGGAGATGATGGCGCCGATGTCGGTTGCCTCGTCGAGCGGATCGCCCATTTTCATCGCGTCCACCTTGGCCTTCATGCCGCGCAGGAAGGCGTCGTGGAGGCTGGCATGAACGAATATTCGGCTGGCCGCGGTGCAACTTTGACCCTGGCGCGTGAAACGCATGCCGGTGACGGCACCCGCGATCGCACGGTCGAGATCGGCATCGGGCATCACGATCATCGGGCTTTTTCCGCCCAATTCGAGCGTCACCGGAATGAGTTTGTCGGCGGCGTTGCGCGACACGGCCTTCCCGGTCTCCACCGAGCCCGTGAAGGTGATCTTTGCGACCTTGGGATGGGCCACCAGCGGCGCGCCGCATTCCGGGCCGAATCCCGAAAGGATGTTGAACACGCCCGGCGGCAAGACCTGGTTCATGATCTGGCAGACACGGAGGACCGCCAATGGCGCTTCCTCGGCGGATTTGACGACGACGGCGTTCCCAGCGACGAGCGCGGGCGCGATCTTGAGCGCCATCAACATCATCGGCACGTTCCACGGGATGATCGCTCCAACCACGCCCAGGGGCTCGCGCAGCGTCATCGTCAGCATGTCGGGGTTGAAGGGCACGGTTTCGCCCTTCAGCTCCGACCCCAGGCCCCCATAAAACAGGAAGACATCGGAAAGGACGGACGCCTCGACGCGGCTTTCCGTGCGGAGGGCCTTGCCGGTCTCCAACGCGACCAATCGCCCCAATTCCTCGGCGTGTTCGCCCAACCGGCGGCCGCATTCGGCGATCAATTTGCCGCGCTGACGGGAAGCGATACGGGCCCATCCGGGCTGGGCGGCGGCGGCGGCCGAAACCGCGCGATCGACATCGTCGGACTCGCCAAGGGCGGCGGCGGCGACGGTGTCCATGGTCGCGGGAGCAATCACCGGAAAGGTCTTGCCGGAGGCGGCGGGACATAGTTTGCCGTCGATCAACAGCGAGCCGGAAAGGGTCCGCGCCAAAACAAATGGATCGAGGTTGGGCAGCAATGGATTTATCACCATCTTGGTGTCATAGCGGAGCCACGTTCGCGGCGCAATCGCACGAGGCCGCGGGTTCTGCCGCGGCCATGGTCGTTGCGAGATGCCGCACCTGGCCATATATGGGCCGAGCATGGGAATAGAAGGGAGAACGATGGCGCTCACTGCTCTGTTGTTCGATGTCGACGGGACTCTCGCCGAAACCGAAGAAGCACATCGAGAGTCATTCAATGCCGCGTTCCAGGAACATGGTTATCCCTGGGTCTGGGACCGCGCGCTCTATGGCGATCTTCTGGGCGTCACCGGGGGTAAAGAGCGAATTCGCCACTATCTCTCTCGCTTTCAGCCGGAACTACTCAAGACCGCGGGGATCGAGAACACAATTCGAAGCCTTCATGAGGCGAAGAATCGCGGCTATTGGTCCGCGATTTCGCGGGGCGCCATCACACTGCGCCCCGGGATTCGTCGCCTGATCGCTGACGCCCGGCATGCCGGGCTGCGCCTCGCCATCGCCACGACAACATCGCTGCCCTCGGTTCGGGAACTTCTGGTCGGGACGCTGGGCCCTGACTCCCTTGGCTGGTTCGATGCGATTGTCGGCGGCGACATGGTGGCCGCGAAAAAGCCGGCGCCCGATATTTATTCTCGGGCATTGGAGAAACTGGGCCTTGCCCCGAATGCCTGCATCGCCTTCGAGGACTCGGCCAATGGCCTGCGATCGGCACTCGGCGCGCGGATCCCGACTCTGATCACGGTCAGCGCCTACACCCTGGGCCAGGATTTTGCCGGCGCCGTGGCCGTGCTTTCCGACCTTGGCGAGCCCGGTGTACCCTTTCGCGTCTTCCGCGGCGATCGGGCAGGCGAGGACTTCGTTTCGCTGAATCTGCTCCGGCGCTGGCATCGGGCGGCAACGTCGCCGGCTTGACCGGGGAATCGCCATCAGCGACAAGGGGCCGATGTTTCTTCGTGACATATGGTACCTGGTGCTTCCCGGCGAGGGCCTAAAGCCCGGACGGATCGTGCCCAAAACGCTTCTGGGTGAACGCCTTATCATTGGGCGCGACAGCGCGGGCGTGCCTTTCTGCCTGCGTGACTTTTGTCCCCATCGTGGGATGCCGCTGTCCTTTGGTCACTTCGACGGCCGCGAGATCGAATGCTGCTACCATGGCTGGCGCTTCGATCCCTCCGGGCGGTGCACCGCCATTCCGTCGCTGGTCGAGGCGCAGTCCTTCGACCTTAGCCGCATCAAGGCGGTCGCGTATCCCTGCCGCGAGGTCCAGGGCAACATCTGGGTCTTTTTCCCCAGCGCGAGGGAGACCCCGAACCCGCTGCCCGAAATTCCGGAAGTGCCGGCGGTCGGCGCCGGATCCTATCAATTGGCGCTAACGATGGTTTTCCCCTGCGCGGTCGATCACGCCGTTGTCGGTCTTATGGACCCTGCTCACGGGCCATTTGTCCACCGCTCCTGGTTCTGGCGATCGCGGCGCTCGGCGCATGAGAAGGAACGGCGATTCGAGCCATCGCCGTTTGGCTTCCGCATGGTCCGCCACCGGCCGTCCAGCAACTCGCGCGCTTATAAGTTGTTGGGTCGGCCGACGACCGAGATCACCTTCCGACTGCCCGGAATTCGGGTCGAACACATCGAATCGGACAATGGCGTGGTCTGCAACCTGACCGCCGTGACCCCGATCGACAAGGACAACACGCAGATCAATCACCTGGTCTATTGGACAATTCCGTGGCTGGGCCTCCTCAAACCGCTCGCGCGCCGTCTGGGGCGGAGGTTTCTCGACCAGGATCGGGAAACCGTCGCGCGCCAGCAACTCGGTTTGGCCGGGGACCCGGCGTTGATGCTGATCGATGACGCCGATCGACCGGCGAAATGGTATTACCGAATCAAGGCGGAGTTTGCTCGCGCTCAGGACGAAGGCCGCGCCTTCGTTAACCCCGTGAGGGAGCGCGTTCTACACTGGCGGAGCTAGCGGCTTGCCGATGTTTGGCGTTCAGCGGTGGGCCAGCTTAAGCGCAAGGACCGAAAGTGCCTCATCAACGGACCGCGCTTGCCGAACCAGGCGGCGGCCGTGCGAAACGGCGTAGTCCCCCGCGCGCCGCGATCCGGCCGGGAACTTCGCGATGATGAATTCCGGTTCGCCGCGAGCGTGACGAAAGACCTGAAACGCCGCCATGCGGGGGCCGCTGTCGATGGCATAATCGCGCCACGCACCATCGGCCACCTTGCGTCCGTAAAAATGAAGCAGACGGCGGAGTTCCGCCGCTTCAAATCGCACGCCGACCGGACGCCGTGAAAAATCCTTCAGTCGAACGACGTTGTTCATTGCCGGTCAGTTCAAGCGGCGCGACGGCGGCGCGAAAGGATCGGGCTGCGTGTAACACTCCGCGACCCCCAGAGTGCGGTAGCAGAAAACCGGCGCTTTTTCTTCCGGCTGCGGTAGGTCCGGGGTCAGTTCTCGGCACAAGCGACCGTCCGAAATCAGTCCCCGCATCGAACAGTCGCGGCCGGAAACGTACGAAACGACGTGGTCGGACAGACCTTTTCCCGTACCCATATAGGTCATCAAGCCGAGCCCGTTCAGCCCAAACTCGACCGGGGTTTGGCAACCCGCGGTCAACATGGCAAGGGCAAGCCAGAGAAATCGTTTTGTCATTTTCTCACGGTCTTCCACCGATTTCGTCCGCTTCCGTCCGTCATTCCGCGCCGCAGTCTTGTTGTGGCCGCAATTTTGCGAAATATTGTCGGCCCGCGTCAATCACGGAAGGAAGGGCCATGGCAGCGGAGACGCCGGTTTGCGACTTCGGGCGGCGAGCCGTCGATTTCGATCTAAAAGGCGTGGATGGCAAGCGGTACCGCCTGGGCGACATTGGTGGCCAGAGGGGCACATTGGTCATGTTCATCTGCAATCACTGCCCCTATGTCCGCGCCATAATCGATCGCCTGGTGGGTGAAGTCGGTGAATTGAAGGCGCACGGGGTAGGTGCCGTTGCCATTATGTCCAACGACGTATTGTCCTACCCAGAAGATTCCTTCGACAAAATGAAGGAATTCGCGCGCCAGCACAACTTCGTCTTTCCCTACGTCATCGACGAGACGCAGGCCGTGGCCAAAGCCTATGGCGCCGTGTGCACGCCGGATTTCTTCGGTTTCAATGCGAGTCTCGAGTTACAATATCGCGGACGCATGGACGCCTCGCGGCGCGAACTCTTGGCTGGCGCCCGTCGTGAACTGTTCGGGGCAATGACACAGATAGCGGCGACAGGGCAAGGACCGCGGGACCAGACGCCAAGCATGGGTTGTTCGATCAAGTGGCGCCAGGCCGCATAATCCGACCGGGCGATTCCGCCGTTGCAAGGCAACTTACACCAGCAAATTTCAGGTAGGAACGTGGGCGACATTTTTCGCGAAGTCGATGAAGACCTGAGGCATGACCGATATCTCAGGCTTTGGAGAGACTATGGCAACTACGTGCTGGTCGGCTTGGTCGGCCTCGTCGCGGCGACCGCGGTCGTGGTCTTCTGGCGCGAATACGATGCGCGGAAGCGGGCCGATGAGGCAACGTCATATCTAGCGGCCACGGATTTGGCGCGTGCCGGAGTCGGCGCGGAGGCGGCCAAGGCGTTTGAGTCGCTTGCCCGCGACGCGAGTTCGGGATACGCGACACTTTCGCGGCTGCAGGAGGCGGGGCTGAAGGCACGCGCCGGCGACGCGGCCGCGGCTTCCATTCTCTACCGGACGATCGCCGCCGACAACGGTGTCGATCCCGCCCTGCGCGATGTCGCGTTGCTGCAATCGGTGCTTGTTGTTATCGAAACCGAAGAGCCGACTGGTCTCGCCGCGCGGCTCAATCCCCTGACCGTCGAAACGAACCCTTGGCGCCATGCGGCGTTCGAGATGTTGGCGGTGTTGGCGCACCGAACCGGCGACATGGGCAAGGCCACCGAGTATTTCTTGCGTCTCGCCGACGATCCGGCGACCCCGCCGGGTATTCGCGCGCGCGCGGCCGAAATGTTGGCGGTCCTCGGCGGGTGATGATTTTCTCCTGTCACCGCAGCACTTTGGTTCTGATGGTCGCCGGCCTGCTCGCCGGCGCCTGCGATACGGACATATTCGCCGCGCGCAAGCCGCCGCCGCTGCCGGGTGACCGAATCAGCATCATGAGCCAGCAGCAGTCGATCGAGCCCGACAGGGGCTTGGCCGATTTGGCCGTGCGCCTGCCGCCGGCGACGGCAAATATCGAATGGCCCCAGGCCGGCGGACCGCCCAATCACCTCGTCCAGCATCTCGCTATCGGCGCGGCCCCCCGCGAAATCTGGCGCGCCAGCATCGGTGAAGGCGTTAGCACCGAGACTCGGCTGACGGCCTCGCCCGTCATCGGTGGCGGCCGGATTTTTACGATGGATTCCGAAACGACGGTCAGTGGCTTCGATGCCAATACCGGCCGTCGCCTGTGGACTTTCGACGTTACGCCCCGCGACCACGGCACCGGTGGACAAGGCGGCGGCGTTGCCTTTGACGGCGGCCGTGTCTACGTAGCGACTGGCTACGCCCAAGTTCTGGTGCTGGACGCGGCAAGCGGCAAGGAAGTCTGGCGTCAGCCGGTAAGCGCCCCGGTGCGGACGGCGCCGACGGTCAGCGGCGGTCGCGTCTTCGCCGTGAGCATCGACAATCAGCTCCATACTTTCGATGCCGGCGATGGACGCAAACAGTGGACACATACCGGGATCGTCGAAGTGGCAGGAGTCTTCGGCGGGGCCAGCCCCGCGGTGGAAGGCGGCATCGTTGTGGTTGCCTATTCCTCGGGCGAGATTTTTGCCCTCCGCGTCGAAAATGGCCGCGTTCTTTGGTCGGATTCCCTTGCAGGCGACCGCAGGGCCAACGCGGCGGCGTCGTTCTCGAACATTCGCGCGCATCCGGTGATCGACCGTGACCTCGTGCTCGCCATCAGCCATGGCGGCCGGATGGCGGCCATTAGTCTGCGAACCGGGAACCGGGTATGGGATCATACCCTCGCCGGTATCCACACACCGTGGGTGGCGGGGGATTTCATTTTCGTCGTGGGCGTCGATGGCGAACTGGTTTGCCTGACGCGTCGCGAAGGGCGGGTGCGCTGGGTGACGCAGTTGCGCCGCTACCGCGATGAGAACGACAAAAGCACCCGGATCATTTGGACGGGGCCGCTGTTGATGGGCGGGCGGCTTCTGTTGACCAACTCGCTTGGCGAGGCCGTGTGGGTGGCTCCGGAAAGCGGTGCTATTGTCGGCAGGCAGGCGTTGCCCGATGCCACGATGGTGTCGCCGGTGGCCGCCAACGGCACGCTTTACGTGATCACGGACAACGCGGATCTGGTTGCCCTGCGTTAGACTTGGCGCCGCGCCCCGCGCGCCTCTGTCCTTCGGAATTAAAGGAATTCATGGCTTTCGTTGTTGCCATCGTCGGCCGGCCGAATGTCGGAAAATCGACGTTGTTCAATCGCCTCGTCGGGCGCCGCACGGCTTTGGTGGACGACACGCCGGGGCTGACCCGCGATCGGCGGGAAGGCCAGGCGCAGCTCGGCGATTTGTCCTTTACCGTCGTCGACACGGGCGGCCTCGAGGAAGCGCCGCCGGACAGCCTGGCTTCCAAGATGCGGGGTCAGACAGAATACGCCGTCGATGCCGCCGACCTGACCTTGTTCGTGATCGATGCACGGGCCGGCGTCACCCCGGTCGATCGGCATTTCGCGCAATGGCTGCGCAAACGAGGCCATCCGGTGGTGCTGCTGGCCAATAAATGCGAGTCGGTCAAGGCCGTCGCCACCGGTGTGGCGGAAAGCCATGGGCTCGGCTTCGGCGAGCCGATCGCGATCTCGGCCGAACATGGTGACGGCCTGCCCTATCTTCACGAGGCGCTTGTCGAGAGAATCGGGCGCGCTGCGTTCGAGGAGACCGAGAAAGATGCCGCCAACCGCCCGCTCAGGCTGGCGGTGGTCGGCCGTCCCAATGTCGGCAAATCAACTTTGATCAATCGTCTGGTCGGCGAAGACAGAGTCCTGGTCGGGCCGGAGCCCGGAATCACGCGCGACGCCATCGATATCGAATGGAGCTTTGGCGACAGGCGCGTGCGGCTGGTCGACACGGCCGGCCTTCGGCGCCAGGCCCGAATCGAAGACCGGCTTGAAAGGCTTTCGACCGGCGATACCATTCGCGCCATCGGCCGCGCCGAAGTCGTGGCGCTGGTCCTCGACGGCGAAACCATGCTCGAGAAGCAGGATTTGACCATCGCGGGAATGGCGATCGAGGAAGGTCGAGCCTTGGTTATCGTCGTCAACAAATGGGACATCGTCGCCGATCGCGACGCGGCGTTGCGCCGTCTGCGCGACCGCCTGGAGACATCGCTGACGCAGGTAAGGGGCATTCCTTTCGTGACGCTTTCGGCGCTGACCGGTGAAAAGGTGGACCGCTTCATGGAGGCGGTTCTACAGATACACGAGGTCTGGTCGCGGAGACTGCCGACACCGGCGCTTAACCGCTGGCTCGGGGAGGCGACGTCCGCCAATCCGCCGCCGATGGTCGAAGGTCTGCGGCCGCGGCTGCGTTTCATGACCCAGGTATCGACACGGCCGCCCGGTTTCGCCCTATTCGCCACCAAGGCAAAGAAGCTGCCCGAGAGCTACTTGCGTTATCTCACGAACTCACTCCGGGATGTATTCGATCTACCCGGGGTTCCGGTTCGCTGGTTCCTGCGCGCCGGCAACAATCCGTACGTGAAGGATCAATAGGCGCGCAGGACGGTGCCGTGGCGGGCGCAATCGGGCGCGGCCAAATCCACGAACAGGCCGGCGATATTTTCCGGTGGGGGATGTTGGGTCGGGTCCTCGCCCGGGAAGGCATGCGCGCGCATCGCCGTGCGCACCACACCGGGGTCGATCAAATTGACCCGCACGCGGGTGCGCGCGACTTCGCCGGCATAAACCTTGGCCATCATCTCCAATGCCGCCTTGCTGGCCGCGTAGGCGCCCCAATACGGGAACACCGTCTCCGCCGCGCCGGAGGTGACAAAAATCGCCCGGCCGGCGTCCGACGCGCGCAAAGCCCGATCGAACGACCGAATCAACCGCCAATTCGCGTTGACGTTGACGTCCATCACCCTTTGCCACGTTTCGGGGTCCTGATCGGCCAGGGGGCCGAGGACGCCGAGAACGCCGGCATTGCCGACGATGACATCGACGCGCCGGAAACGTTCGGCCAATGCCGGCGCCAACTGTTCGATGCGGTCGGGCTCGGCTAGGTCGAATGGCACGAGCGTCGCGGTCCCGCCGGCACCGCGAACGCGGTCATCGGTCTCCTCGAGGCCGCCGACCGTGCGCGCGACGAGGACGCAGTGTGCTCCCTCACGCGCAAATCGAACGGCAACCGCCGCGCCGATGCCGCGGGAGGCGCCGGTAATGAGGACGACGCGCCCCACGAGTCGGCCCGAGGGCCTCGAATCGTCGGTCACGGTCGCGGCGAACCGGCTTCGCGCAGGGTCACGCGACTTCCAAAAGCGAGAGCTGGGTTGGGCCGCCACCGCCGTCATGATCGGTCAGGGGCGTCGGGTAGTCGCCGGTAAAGCAAGCGTCACAATATTGGGGCGCCGCGGAATTGCGGCCCGTCGTGCCCATCGCACGATAGAGGCCGTCGATCGACACAAAAGCCAAGCTATCCACGCCAATGAAACGCGCCATGTCGGCGAGGTCGTACTGAAAGGCGAGAAGCTTTTCGCGCCGCGGCGTGTCGATGCCGTAGAAACATGAATGTGTCGTGGGCGGACTCGACACGCGCATGTGAACTTCGCGCGCGCCGGCCTGACGAACCATTTCAACGATCTTCTTGGACGTCGTGCCGCGCACGATGCTGTCGTCGACCAGAATGACACGTTTGCCCGCGATTTTGGCGCGATTGGCATTGTGTTTTAGCCTGACGCCGAGATGGCGGATGTGGTCGCTCGGTTCGATGAATGTGCGACCGACATAGTGGTTGCGGATGATGCCGAGTTCGAACGGAATCTTGGATTCCTCCGCATAACCGATCGCCGCGGGCACGCCGGAATCGGGAACCGGGATGACCATATCGGCATCGACCGGATTTTCGCGTGCGATCTCGGCGCCGATGCGTTTGCGGGTTTCATAGACGCTGATGCCGCCGAGAACGCTGTCGGGCCGCGAGAAATAGATGAATTCAAATACACAAAAACGCTGCGACGTCGACGGCAGGGCGCGGATGCTGCGCATGCCGCTGCGATCGAGCACGACCATCTCCCCGGGCTCGACATCGCGTATGTAGGTGGCGCCGATGATGTCGAGCGCGCAGGTCTCGGACGTAAGAATCGTCGCATCTTCGAGGCGGCCGATGACGAGCGGGCGCACCCCCAAGGGATCACGAACGCCGATAACCATGTCGTTGGCGAGTGCCACCAGGGAATAGGCGCCTTCAACCTGGCGCAATGCGCCAACGAGGCGATCAACGACGTCGCTTTGCGGCCCGGTCGCCATCAAATGGGTGATGACCTCGGTGTCGGTCGTCGATTGGAACAGGCAACCCTGCTTGACCAGCCGCCGCCGCACGGTGGCCGCGTTCGTCAGGTTGCCGTTGTGGCCGATGGCAAAGCCGCCTTCGTTGAATTCGGCGAAGAGCGGCTGAACATTGCGCAGGACGGTTTCGCCGGTGGTCGAATAACGGACATGACCGATCGATGCGTGACCGGGCAGCTTGGCGATGACCGCCTCGGCTCCGAAATTGTCCGCGACATGTCCCAACCCGCGATGGCTATGGAAACGGGCGCCGTCATAACTGACGATCCCGGCGGCCTCTTGTCCGCGGTGCTGAAGGGCATGCAAGCCAAGGGCGGTATGGGCCGCCGCGTCCTTGGCGCCATGGATGCCAAACAGGCCGCATTCCTCGCGCAGTTTGTCATCATCGAAGGGATGGGTTGTGAGCATCGACAGCGCCCTCGTTTCAACCGTCCGGCTTGCCAGGCAGCGTCTGGATTAGACGATCCAATCCCTTGCGCTCCTCAACCTTATAGCCCGGATCGTCGCGTGCCGCAGGTCCTTTCGGCAACGGATTGGCCAGACTATTGAACGCCTTTTCGTCGCCGCCATCCGTAAACACGACGCCCCGCGTGGCGGCGGTGCGGCTGCGGAACTCGCGCGGCACCAGCGTCATGAGTATGTCCGCGCCGCGTTCGATAAGCGGGGCCGAACGGGCGCCAACGAGCCAATCGGGGTATTCGTCCTGGGGTGTCACCGAAACGATCCCGAGATAAGCCAGACAGACGAGTACGGCCCCGCGCGCCAGCCCAAATACGAAGCCGAGGCTGCGGTCCAGGGCGCTCAATCGGCTGTCGCGAACGCGCCGCGCCAATGCCTGGCTGATGAGCGAAAGAATGACCAGCGTCACCAGAAAAATCGCGACTCCGGTCACGATATCGGCAAGCAGCGCGTTTTCTATCCATGCCCGCGCGAACGGACGGGCGCGCGGAAAGCCATTCAGCGTGGCGAGCGCGGCACCCACCCAACCCGCGACCGAAAAGACCTCGGTCACCAAACCTCGCACCAGGGCGAGCAAGCCCGAGATCAGGATAATGGCGACAACGGCGAAATCCGTCAGGTTGATGGCCATGCCGCTCATGAGTCGCGCGCCGGTGCGGGTTCCGGTGCCGATCGCGCCGGGCGACGAGGCGGGGTTGGGTCCAACACGCGGATCAAATCGTTAAGGTCCTTCAGTCCACGCACGGTTATGGCGCCGCCCAAATCGGGTCCTTGGTCGTGCCGCCGAGCCGGAATCAGGGCGCGCGTGAAACCGAGTTTCGCGGCTTCCTTGAGTCGCGGCTCGGTTTGCCCCACGGCGCGGACCTCGCCGGACAGCCCGATTTCTCCGAAAGCGACCGTATCCGCCGCGACGGCCCGATCGACCAGCGACGAAATCAGCGCCGCGGCAACCGCGAGGTCCGCCGCCGGTTCGGCGATACGCAGCCCTCCCGCAACGTTGAGAAAAACGTCACGACCACCGAAGGCAAGGCCACAGCGGGTCTCGATCACGGCCAGAATCATGGCGAGCCGCGCCGAATCCCATCCGACGACCGCCCGCCGCGCGGTGCCATAGCCGGCGGGCGCGGTGAGGGCTTGGATTTCAACGAGGACCGGCCGCGTGCCCTCCATGCCGGCGAACACGACGCTGCCGCTCGATTCGCGGCTGCGTTCGGCGAGAAATAGAGCCGACGGGTTGGCGACTTCCAGCAGGCCGCGCCCGGTCATTTGAAAGACGCCGATCTCGTCGGTCGGTCCGAAGCGGTTCTTGACGCCGCGCAGGATGCGAAACTGGTGTCCGCGGTCGCCCTCGAAATACAGAACCGTATCGACCATATGTTCGAGCACACGCGGGCCGGCGATCGTGCCTTCCTTGGTTACATGGCCGACAATGAAGACGATCGCGCCGCGCCGCTTGGCGACCCGGATGAGCTCTTGGGCGCAGGCGCGAACCTGACCGACCGTGCCGGGCGCGGTATCCAGATTGTCGATATACATGGTCTGGATCGAATCGATGACAAGGGCATCGGGACTATCCGCCGAGTCAAAGCTTGCCAGAATGTCGCGTAGGCTGGTGGCCGATGCCAACTCGATCCGCGATCCGACCAGGCCCAAACGAGCGGCGCGCAGGCGAACCTGATCGATCGCCTCTTCCCCGGAAACATAAGCCGTGCGAATCCCCGGTGTTTTCGCATTTCCGGCCAGACCCGCGGCAACCTGCAACAGCAACGTCGATTTGCCGATTCCCGGGTCTCCGGCGATCAGCACGGCCGATCCAGGGACCAGGCCGCCGCCGCAGACACGGTCGAATTCGGCGTTCCCGGTGACGCGGCGCGACGGTGTTTCTACCGCGTCGGCCAATCCCGAAAAAACCAGCGGGCGACCCCCGCCCGTCGACATTCCTCGGGGTATCGCCTCGCGAGAGCTCTCCTCGACGATGCTATTCCAGGCGTCGCAGGCATCGCATTTGCCGCTCCATTTTCGATGGCTCGCCCCACATTCCTGACAAACGAACATGGGTTGGGCACGCGGCATCAGGCGCGGACTTCCATCTTGATGGGACCTTCGGCGCGGCCGTGGATGAACTGATCGACATAGGCGTTGTCGACATGATCGATCGCCGCGACCGGTCCGGCCCAGATGATGCGCCCGGCATGGAGCATGGCGATGCGATGGGCGATCTTGCGCGCCGACGCCATGTCATGGGTGATCGACAGCGCCGTGGCGCCGAGTTCCTTGACGCTCTTCACCACGAGGTCGTTGATCACGTCGCTCATGATGGGATCCAATCCGGTCGTCGGTTCGTCGAAGAAAATGACCTCCGGATTCGTGGCGATGGCGCGGGCCAGCCCAACGCGCTTTTTCATGCCGCCGGAAAGCTCCGCCGGCGACAGGATGGCCACTTCTTTCCCCAAACCTACCGCGGCCAGCTTTTCTTCGGCGATCTTGCGCGCCTGGGCGCCGCCCATGCCTTCAGCCTGAATCAGCCCAAAAGCGACATTTTCCCAGACGCTGAGGCTGTCGAACAGGGCGGCTCCCTGAAACAGCATGCCGATCTTGCGGCTTATCCGCTCCCGCACCGCGCGCCGGGCGCCGACGACTTCCTCGCCATCGACCTGGATGCTTCCGGCTTCCGGCGCGAGCAAACCCAGGATGCATTTCAGCATCACCGATTTCCCCGTGCCCGATCCGCCGATGATGACGACCGATTCGCGATAGCCGATATCGAGATCGACACCGTTCAGCACGACTTTCTTGCCGAATCGTTTGACCAGTCCGCGAATGCGAATCTTCGGGCGGTTCTCTGTCATTTCGCAAAGAAGATTTCGGTGATCGCGTAGTTGAATACAAGGATCAAAATCGACGCGGAAACTACCGCGTCGGTCGTGGCGGCGCCGACTCCTTGCGCGCCGCCGCGCGAATGATAGCCGTGGTAGCAGCCCATGAGCGAGATGATGAAGCCGAAGACGCCGGCCTTGACCAGGCCCGAGATCACGTCCATCGCCTCGAGAAACTCTTCGGTGCGCTTCAGATAGGTTGCCGGATTGAAGCCGAGTTTGTAGGTGCCAACCAGATAGCCGCCGAAGACGCCGATGATGTCGGCGACGAGGACGAGCAAGGGGAGCATGGTTAGCCCGGCGATCAACCGAGGTGCGACCAGGTATTTGAACGGATCGGTCGACAGCGTGGAGAGCGCGTCGATCTGTTCGGTCACGCGCATGGTACCGATTTCCGCCGCCATCGACGCACCGATGCGGCCGGCAACCATCAGTCCCGCGATGACCGGGCCCAGTTCGCGGGTCACCGACAGCACAACGACCGTCGCCACCGCGCCTTCGGCCGAAAAGCGCGCAAAACCCGTGTAGCTCTGCAGGGCGAGCACCATGCCCGTGAACAGCGCGGTCAGCCCGACGACGGGAAGGGAGAAATAGCCGATCTCCAGCATCTGCCGGCCAACATGGGCGAGGTAGTACGGGGGGACGGCGCAGTGGAAGAGAGCGGTGCCGGTGAACCGCGTCACCCGCCCGATTGCTTCGAGAAAATGCAGAAAGATACGGCCGACCGCCGCGAGAAAACCCATTTTTTTCAGCCGCCCTCGTAGACGCGCGCCAAACGCGGGCCCAGGCGTGTCAGCAATTCATAAGCGATCGTACCGGCTTTGGCGGCGACGTCGTCGACCGGATTGTGCGGGCCGATCAGTTCGACGAATTCTCCGGGTTGGCAGGCCTCGAGCGGGGCCGCCGTGACATCGAGGGTCGTCAGATCCATTGAAATGCGCCCGACAACCGGAACCCGAACATTGCCAATATGGCCGTTGCCTTGATTGCTAAGGGCACGGAAATAACCGTCGGCGTAGCCAACCGAAATCGTGGCGATGCGGGCGGTACCGTTTAGGCGATGGGTTGCACCATAACCAACGGTCCGGGGGCTGTCAACGTCACGGACCTGGACGATTTTTCCTTTTAATTGAATAACTTGACGCATGGGATTAGGTGCATTCGGGGTGGGGTTGACACCATAAAGGGCGGCCCCGGGTCTGACGAGATCGAAATGGAAATCGCTGCCCAAGAAGATGCCGGACGAGTTGGCGAGGCTCGCCTGAATCGGCGCCAGCCGTCCGCGCATGTGCACGAAGGCCAAAAGTTGGGCCTGGTTCATCGAATGGGCGGCGTCCTCGGAACAAGCCAGGTGGCTGAGCAGAAGTTGGGGCCGAACACGATCGAGAGCGCCGGACGCGATCATCGATTCGATGTCCGCGGCCGACAGGCCCAACCTCGTCATCCCGGTATCAACGTGGATGGCGCTGGGTGACGGCTTTGCCGCCGTGGCCCGCATCCACGCCTCAACCTGACCGCGATGGTTAAGAACGGGAATAAGCCCGCGCGCCACCACCTCCGCGGCATCGCCGGAGTCGACACCGTCCAACACGAATATTCGCTTGGCGGGCAGAAAGTGGCGAAGCGCGATTCCTTCACCGACCGAGGCAACGAAGAAGTCCTCGCAGCCGGCGGCGGCCAGCGCCCCCGCAATTTTTTCGGCGCCGAGCCCATAAGCATCCGCCTTCACGACCGCGCCGCACCGCGACCCGGAAAGGCGGCTTACAAGCAGGCGATAATTGGCGACAAGTGCGTCGAGATCGATATGGAGGACGGACCGCGTGGCCTCAGAAGGGGGCATCATCCCCCTGCATCGGCGTCGCCAGGTTGTCGAATTTGGTGAAGGTCCCATCGAACAACAGCTTCACCGCACCAATTGGACCATGGCGTTGTTTGGCGATGATCACTTCGGCGATGTTGCGGATTTTCTCGCCGCGCTCCGCCCATTTTTCAATGCGATCGTTGAAACGATCGTCGTTTTCGTCCGGCCGCCGGGTCGGCTCGGCACGTTCGTGATAATATTGTTCCCGATAGACGAACATCACGACATCGGCGTCTTGCTCGATGGTGCCCGATTCGCGCAGATCGGCGAGCTGCGGCCGTTTGTCTTCGCGTTGCTCGACCGCGCGCGAAAGCTGGGAAAGGGCGACGACCGGGACGTGGAGTTCCTTGGCCAACGCCTTTAATCCGCGCGTGATGTCGGACACCTCCTGGACTCGGTTTTCAGGCTTCGACCCGTGCGACGGTCGCAGGAGCTGCAAATAGTCGATGACGATCAAGCCGAGACCGTGTTGGCGTTTCAAGCGGCGCGCGCGTGTGCGCACCGCGGAAATCGTCAAGGCCGGCGTGTCATCGATATAGAGCGGGATCCGCGCCAATTGTTGGCTGGCTTCGATGAAGCGCGGGAAGTCTTCCTTGCGTACCTCTCCGCGCCGTATTTTGTCCGAAGGAACTTGGGTTTCCTCGGCCAAAAGGCGGGTGGCGAGCTGTTCGGCCGACATTTCCAATGAAAAGAAGGCGACCTTGGCGCCGTCGACGACCTTGACGCCACCGGCGCCGTCGGGTGTCTCGCGGTACGCGCAGGCGGCCTTGAAGGCGATCTTTGTCGCCAGGGCGGTCTTACCCATCGATGGCCGTCCGGCCAGGACGATTAGATCGGAAGGATGCAGACCGCCAAGCTTCTTGTCGAGATCGACGAGTCCGGTCGAGACCCCGGTGACGTGGCTGTCACGCTTGTAGGCTGCCTCGGCGATGGTAATGGCGGCCGCGAGTGCCCGTGAAAAATCCTGGAATCCGCCTTCGAATTGTCCGGTGGAGGCCAGATCGTAAAGCAGCTGCTCGGCCATTTCGATCTGATCGATCGCGCGGCTATCCGAATCCGGGGCGTAGGCCCGGTTGACGAGGTCCTCGCCCAGCGCGATCAGCTCGCGGCGCAGGTAGAGATCGTGGACCAGCCGGCCGTAATTCTCGGTGTTGATGATGCTGGGAACCGCGGCCGCCAGCCGGGCGACATATTGCAGGCCGCCGATCGCGTTGAGCGCGCCATCCTGATCGAGATAGGTCTTGAGCGTGATCGGGTTGGCGATCTGGCCACGGTCGATGATGCGGGCGATGGCCTCGAACACACGCCGATGGGCGTCATCGGCGAAATGCTCGGGCCGCAGGAATTCAGCGACCTTCTCGAACGCACGATTGTTGGAAAGAATGGCCCCGAGAAGGGCCATTTCCGCTTCGGCATTGTGGGGTGGAAGGCGTTCGGTCGTTACGTCGTCGTTGCGACGGGCGACCGAAAGAATCACGCTTTTTGATGCAGTCTCCATGATTCGGACATTACCAGGGTCGCGCCCGCGGCGTTGTGACAAGCTATCGGTGCATAGGGTGAAACATGGGGATAATAGTTCACGCCGCGAGGTTGGCGGCGGAGGTCTGAGTGCGCTCCCAATCGACGATGTAGTCTCGGGTCAGAGGAGCGGCGTCCTGCCGCCGCGCGAGCTGCATCTGGAAAACCATATGCCCCTGGCGCCGGAAGGCGAGTTCGCTTCCGGTCAAGTAGAGCTCCCACATGCGGCAAAAACGCTCGTCATAGAGCTTGCGCGCCTCGTTGCGCCTGGCGGCGAAACGCCG
>CANFCX010000031.1 GCA_947445225.1 Rhodospirillales bacterium | reverse complement strand
GGACCAGCGCGGCATTGCCGGCGATGTCGCCGACGGTGGCGTTGAGCTGGGCGATGGCGATGACGAGGCTTTCGGTCATGTCGGCAACTCCGCTTCGAGAAACGGCCGGGTCAGGAAACGGCTCTGGCGCGCCCGGCGGCGAGGTCCGCGGCGGCGTTGAACTGCAGGGCCGCGAGCCGCGCGTAAAGACCGCCCTGGGCCGAAAGCTCGGCATGTGTGCCCTGGGCGACAAGGCGGCCGCGGTCCAGCACGGCGATACGATCGGCGCGCAACACCGTCGCCAGGCGATGGGCGATGACGATGACCGTGCGTTCGGACATCAATCGTTCCAGCGCCTGTTGAATCAGCCTCTCGCTTTCGGCATCCAAGGAACTCGTGGCTTCGTCCAGCAGCAGCACCGCGGGGTTGCGCAACACCGCGCGCGCGATGGCCACGCGTTGGCGTTGCCCCCCGGAAAGCCGCACGCCGCGTTCGCCGAGGAACGTGCCGAAACCCTGCGGCAGGCGATCGAGGAATTCGGTCGCCGCCGCCGCGTCGGCAGCCTGGCGTACTTCCTCATCCGTCGCGCCGGGCCGTCCGTACCGGATGTTTTCCCAGGCATCGGCGGCGAAGATGACCGGGTCCTGCGGCACCAGGCCGATCTGCGCGCGCAACACACCGGGATCGGCGCGACGCAAATCGACGCCGTCGAGCATGACCGA
Organism: Rhodospirillales bacterium; assembly: GCA_947445225.1. Classification (GTDB taxonomy): domain Bacteria; phylum Pseudomonadota; class Alphaproteobacteria; order CACIAM-22H2; family CACIAM-22H2; genus SHVT01. The sequence continues at coordinate 22,547 of CANFCX010000031.1, read as the reverse complement.
CCCGGATTGCGGATCGTAGAAACGCAGAAGGAGCTGGAACACCGTCGTCTTTCCGGCACCCGACGGTCCGACCAGCGCGACGGTCTTGCCCGATGGCACTGTCAGGGAAAAGTCCGACAGCGCGATGCCATCTTTTGAGTCGGGTTCAGGCGGGCGCGATGGATAGTGAAAGTTCACATTCTGAAAGACGACCTCGCCGCGCACCGGCGATGGCAACGGCAACGGCGAAGCGGGTGGCGCGATCTGAGGCTGTGTATCCAGCAATTCGAAAAGCCGTTCGCTGGCCCCGGCGGCTTGCTGGAGGTCGGAGGCGAATTCGCTGATGGCGCCAACCGAGCCGGCGACGACGACCGCGAAAAAAATGAAGGCGGAAAGTTCGCCGCCGGTGATGTTCCCGAGAAGGACATCGTGACCGCCGATCCACAGGATGGTGCCGACGGCGACGAAAACCAACAGGATGACAATCCCGGCCAGCGACGCCCGCGCGACCGACCGGCGCACCGCGGCGGCGAAAGCGTTTTCGGTATCACCGGCGAACCGCCCGCGGTCGATGTCTTCGTGACCGAAAGCCTGCACCGTGCGGATGGCGGCCAGCGTCTCCTCCAGGCGCGCGCTGACATCGCCGATGCGATCCTGGCTGGCCCGCGACAGCCGCCGCACAAAACGGCCAATGAATATGATCGGGAAAACGACGAGCGGCACGACCAGGAGGACCAGCCCGGTGAGCTTCGGGCTCATGACCGCCATCATGACGATCCCGCCCGCGGACATCATGACGTTGCGGAGCGCCATCGATACCGACGATCCAACGATCGTTTGCAACAAGGTTGTGTCGTTGGTCAGCCGGGACATCACCTCGCCGGTGCGCGTGGCTTCGAAAAATGCCGGGCTCAGGCGCAGCACGTTACTAAAGACGGCCTTACGGATATCGGCCGCCACCCGCTCGCCCAGCCAAGCCACCATATAGGCGCGGCCAAAGGTTGAAAGGGCGAGTACGGCGACGATGCCCAACATGCCGACCAGTGCCTGGTCGAGCAGCCCGGCATCGCCGGTCGCGAAGCCATTGTCGACCAGCCAGCGCAGCCCCGCGCCAAAGGCGAGCACCGTGCCCGCGGCCAGGGTCAGCATGATCAGCGCCGCGGCCAGCCGGCCCTTGTAGGGCACCACGAACCCGATGAGCCGCGCGAGAACCTTGTAGTTTCGACCGCCTGGGCGGTCTTCGCTGTTGGCGCCGGAACCGCGCCGACCGGTGTTAGCCACCGAAAGCCGTCCGCAAGGCGCGGCCCTTCGGCTGCGGCGGTCGCGACCGGGGATCGAAATGCATGAAACGGCGTTCCTTGCTGTTCTTTCCGCAGGGTATAGCAACAGGTCCCGGGGACAACAAGCAAACGCGACCTTGCGCGCCAGGGGCCCTCAGCGGTATATAGCCGCCTTCCACCAAGGGTCGCGCCAGGAGCGTGTCATGAAAAAAGACATCCATCCCAACTATCATACGATCAACGTCGTCATGACCGACGGGACGAAATTCGAGACCCGCTCGACCATGGGTAAGGAGGGGGAAACCATCCACCTCGACATCGACCCGAAGACCCATCCGGCTTGGACCGGCGTCCATCGCCTCGTCGATTCCGGCGGCCAGGTCGCGAAGTTCAACAAGCGCTTCAAAGACATGGGCATCAAGACGAAATAGCCGCGTCGCGGCGGCTTACGCCACCGCGAGTTTATAAAGCAGCCCAAGAGCGGCGCCGGCGGCAAGCGTCGGCATCATCCCGACCCTAAAGACCAGCATGGCGATCAGCGCCCCCGCGGCCAGGACCAGCGCGGCGGGGTCGACGCTCGCCCAGGCCGGAATCAGCAGCCTGATCCCGTAGACCTGTCGCTCCGCCACCTCGGCGAACACGACGTGCAGCGCGAACCACAACGCGAGATTGAGGATGACGCCGACGACCGCGGCGGTGATCGCCGCCAGGGCCGCGGATAATTTCTTGTTCGCCCGTACCGTCTCGACATAGGGCGCGCCGAGGAATATCCAGAGAAAACAGGGCACGAAGGTCACCCAGGTGACGAGCGCGGCCCCCAACACCCCGGCAACCATGGGGTCGAGGCCGCCGGCCTCCCGGAACGCCGCCATGAAGCCCACGAATTGAAGCACCAGGATCAGCGGTCCCGGCGTGGTTTCGGCCAGCCCCAACCCATCCAGCATTTCGGTCGAGCGCAGCCAACCGTATGTCTGCACCGCCTCCTGGGCGACATAGGCCAGCACCGAATAGGCGCCGCCGAAAGTGACGATGGCCGCCTTGCTGAAGAAAACACCCATGAGGGCGAAGACGTTTTCCGAGCCGAGCCACAGGTTCAGAACCGCCACCGGCCCCAGCCAAAGGACCAGGCAAACCACGGCGGTCTTGATGGCGCGGGTGAGCGAGGGCCGGATATGTTCGGGCGGCTCACCATCGATCAAGGTATCGACGGAGGTGGCCGGGCCATGCCCTCCCACGGCGGCGAAGGCGGTCATCCCGGCCCAACTGCCGACATAACCGACGATCGCCGCGGTCGCCACGACCAGCGGAAACGAAATGTCGAGAAAGAACACCGCGACGAAGGCGCTGGCGGCGAGGGCGACCATGATCCGGTTGCGCAGCGACCGGCGCCCGATACGCAGCACCGCATCGAAAACGACGGCCAGCACCGCCGGCTTCAACCCGAAAAACAGGGCCTGGACGAGGGCCGTTTCCTGAAACCCGGCATAAAGGACGCTGAGCGCGAGGACGGCGATGGCGCCGGGTAACACAAAGAGAATGCCGGCGACGAGTCCCCCCGCCACGCCGTGCAGCAGCCAGCCGACATAAATGGCGAGTTGTTGCGCCTCCGGCCCCGGCAACAACATGCAATAGTTCAGCGCGTGCAGAAACCGGCCCTCGCCGATCCACCGCTTTTCATCGACCAGAATCCGATGCATCAACGCAATCTGGCCGGCGGGACCGCCGAACCCGGTCAGCCCGATCTTTAGCCAAACCCGAAAGGCCTCACCGAACGAAACGGGCGGGGCTGGCGCGCCGATGGACCGATTAAGCGGCGGGCGGCCAGCCATGCGTCTCGGATTTCCGCCGCTTGCACCATGCGTAGAGCGCGTCATAGACGACCATCCCGTGTTTCAGCATTTCGTGGTCGTCCGGGAAAATGTCGGACAGTCCCAGGGATATCGCCAACAGGCCGGGCGCCTGCGCGGCGAGGTCGAGCCGCGAGGTATCGGCGCCCCGCACGATGGTCGCCAATTCCTGCAGCGCCGGTTCGTCGAGCCGGTATTTGGCGAGAAAGGCATCGAAGCTGCATTTTTCGCCGACATGCGACATTTCCACGCCGGGAATGTCATAGGGAATGGCGCCCTGGTCCCGCGCCACCGCCAACACGCGATCGGGCGGGACGTAAAGGAACTCCGGTTCCTTGTCGATGAATCGCGCGATCAGCCACGGACAGGCAATGCGGTCGATCTTCGGCCGCTCGCGGGTGACCCATTTCATCGTCTTGCCTCCACCAACGGAAAGAGGATTTCCCACGATACCCCGACGCGATATGGTGAGTCTCCTCCATCCCTTGCATCCGGCCCCTTCATGTTCACCACGCGCCCGGTCATTGCCGGTACTTTCGGCGTAGTTTCCTCCACCCATTGGCTCGCCTCGTCGTCGGCCATGGCGGTGTTGGAGAAGGGCGGCAACGCCTTCGACGCCGCCGTCGCCGCCGGCTTCGTCTTGCTGGTCGTCGAGCCGCACATGAACGGTTTGGGCGGCGATGCCGTGCTGATCGCCTGCGGCGCGGACCAAGACCAGCCCCAGGTGTTATGCGGCCAGGGTGTGGCGCCACGGCGCGCGACCATCGGCCATTACCGTTCGCTCGGCCTGGACATCGTGCCGGGAACCGGATTGCTCGCGGCGGTCGTCCCCGGCGCCTTCGGCGCCTGGCTGCGGTTATTGCGCGATCGCGGCACGATGCGGCTGGGGGAGGTCTTGGCGCCCGCGATCACCTATGCCGAGGCCGGGCACCCCATGCTCGCCGGGGTCAGCCAGGCCATCGACAGCATGGCCGAGGTATTTTCAACGGAATGGCCGGGCTCGGCCGAGGTCTACCTTCAAAACGGCCGGGCGCCGGCTCCCGGCTCGCTTTTCCGCAGCCCCGCGCTGGCCGCGACCTTTCGGCGCATTCTCAACGAGGCGGAGGCGGCGACACCGGATCGCGACGGACAGATCGAAGCGGCCCGCCACGCCTTCTACGAAGGGTTCGTGGCCGAGGCCATCGGCCGTTTCGTCGACCGCGCCGAGGTCCTGGATTCCACCGGGCGACGCAATCGCGGCGTCCTCGGCGCCGACGATCTCGCCGCCTGGCGGGCGGAGTGGGAAGCGCCGGTCGAACATGCCTATCGCCACTACACGGTGTTCAAGGCCGGCCCCTGGACTCAGGGACCGGTCTTGCTCCAGACGCTGGCACTGCTCGAAGGGTTCGACATCGCGGGGATGGACCCGCTCGGGGCGGAATTCGTGCATACCGTGGTGGAATGCATGAAGCTCGCCTTCGCCGATCGCGAGGCCTATTACGGCGATCCGCTTTTCACCGACGTGCCGATCGCGGCGCTGTTGAGCCAAGATTACAACGACGGGCGGCGGCGGCTGGTTGGCGATACGGCCTCGGCGGCGCTGCGCCCGGGTGCGTTTTCCGGCGTAACGCCAAGGCTGCCGGCGCAGGCCGGCACCATCTCCGGGGCAGCCGGAACCGGGGAACCTTCGCGCGTGGAACGCGAACGAGCGCGTGCCGCCGGCGCGGCTCCGCCGAATTGGGCCAATCCCGCCGCCCGCGGCCCGCGCGAGGGCGATACCTGCCATATCGACGTCATCGATCGGCACGGCAACATGGTGGCGGCGACGCCGAGCGGCGGCTGGCTGCAAAGTTCACCCGTGATTCCGGGGCTCGGCCTGTGCCTGGGCACACGCGCCCAGATGTTTTGGCTCGATGAAGGTTTGCCGGCCAGCCTCGCCCCGGGCAAGCGGCCGCGCACGACCCTGACGCCTTCGCTGGCCTTTCGCGACGGCCGCCCCTACATGGCCTTCGGCACGCCCGGCGGCGACGGGCAGGATCAATGGACCCTGCAATTCTTCCTTCGCCACGTCGATCATCGACTCGATCTGCAAGCCGCGATCGACGCGCCGATGTGGCAAAGCGATCACGCCGCCAGCTCCTTCTATCCGCGCACCGCCATGCCCAACCAACTCGTGCTCGAGGAGCGTTTCCCCGCCGCGACAATCGCCGGATTGGTCAAACGCGGCCATGGCGTGGCGCTATCCGATCCCTGGTCGCTGGGCCGCAACTGCGCCGCTTCCCGCGATGGCGGCATACTCAAGGCCGCCGCCACGCCGCGCCTGATGCAAGCCTATGCGGTCGGACGTTAGCCAACCAAAGTCATGGGGGTGTGGGGGCCCCCCGGCCCCCACGACTTAAGATTTGCCGATCCTCGGCAAACGCTGTACCTAACACCCCGGTTTACACCCTAGTGAAAAGCGCCCATGACCGAGCTTGAACGGCGCGCTCTGCTGCCCGCGGGGCTGCGCGACGGCCTGCCGCCCGAAGCGGCTTTCGAGGCCAATACGGTCGAGCGCCTGCTCGCCGTTTTCACCGGCTTCGGTTACGAGAGGGTCAAGCCGCCTCTGATCGAGTTCGAGGACAGCCTGCTGGCCGGCGCCGGCGCCGGCATGTCGCCGCATACCTTCCGCCTGATGGACCCGATATCGCAGCGCATGATGGGGCTGCGCGCCGACATGACCCCGCAGATCGCGCGCATTGCCGCGTTCCGCCTGGGCCAGGCGCCGCGGCCGTTGCGCCTGTCCTATGCCGGCGAGGTGCTGCGCGTGAAGGGTGACCAGCTCCGCCCGGAGCGCCAATTCGGCCAGGTCGGCGCCGAGCTGATCGGCAGTGCCGCCGCCGCCGCCGATTCCGAGGTCATCCTGATGGCCGCGGGTGCGCTGACCGCCGCCGGTGTCGAGGGGTTGACCGTCGATTTGAGCCTTCCCGCGTTGGTCACCACCGTGCTGACCAAACATGCGGTCGCCGAGGCCGACCGCGTCGGCCTGCGCCAGGCGCTGGAGCGGCGCGATTCGGCCGCCATCCGCGCCATTGCGACTCCGGCGACCGATGTTCTAGATGCGCTGCTGCGCGCGGCCGGTCCGGCGCGCGCGGCAATCAAGGCGCTCACCCAGATCGCGCTGCCGCGCGAAGCGCTCGCCGAATGCCGCCGCATGGAGGAGGTCGTCGCCGCGATCGAGGCGGTATCGCCCAACCTCACGATCACCGTCGATCCCGTCGAGAATCGCGGATTCGATTACGAGACCGGGCTTTGTTTCGTTTTCTTCGCCCCCGGCGTGCGCGGCGAATTGGGGCGCGGCGGGCGTTATTTGGCCAATGGGCTGGACCAGGCCACCGAACCGGCGACCGGATTCAGCTTGTTCACCGACAGCGTGCTGCGCGCCCTGCCCGCGCCGCGGCCGCCGCGCCGACTCTATCTGCCCCACGGCACGCCGGCGTCGGAGTCGGGTAAGTGGCGGCGGCAGGGTTGGACCACCGTGAGCGGGCTCGACGCTGGCGTCGATGCCAAGGCCGAGGCGCGCCGCCTGAAATGCACCGATGTCCTTATCGGCGCCGACGTCGTCGCGCTCGATTAAGGACAGGAGAGGAGCCCGCCAATGGCCAATGTCGCGGTGGTCGGCGCCCAATGGGGCGACGAAGGCAAGGGCAAGATCGTCGATTGGCTATCGGAACGCGCCGATGTCGTGGTGCGTTTTCAAGGCGGCCACAATGCCGGCCACACCCTGGTCATCGGCAACCAGGTCTTCAAACTCAGCCTGTTGCCGTCGGGCGTGGTGCGTCCGGGCAAGCTGTCGATCATCGGCAATGGCGTCGTCGTCGATCCCTGGGCGTTGCTCGCCGAAATCGAAGCCATCAGGAGCCAGGGCGTCGACATCGCGCCGGCCAATTTGCGGATCGCCGAAAACGCCGCCCTCATCCTGCCCCTGCACGGCCAACTCGACCGGCTGCGCGAGGAGGCGCGAGGCGGCCGCAAGCTCGGAACCACCGGGCGCGGCATCGGCCCGGCTTATGAAGACAAGGCGGCGCGGCGGGCTTTGCGCGTCTGCGATCTCGCCGAGGCCGCGGCGATCGACCGGGGACTCGATGAATTGCTGATGCATCACGATGCGCTGCGGCGCGGACTTGGGGTTGGCCCGGTCGATCGCGGCGCGTTGCGGGCGGCGCTGTTGGAGATCGCGCCCAAGGTTCTCCCCTATGCCGACATCGTGTGGCGGAGGCTGGATGAGGCACGCCGCAAGGGCAGCCGGATTTTGTTCGAGGGCGCGCAAGGCGCGATGCTCGACATCGACCACGGCACCTATCCCTTCGTCACCTCATCCAACACCATCGCCGGGCAGGCGTCGGTGGGTTCGGGGATGGGGCCGAGCGCCGTCGGTTATGTCCTGGGTATCGCCAAAGCCTACACGACGCGCGTCGGCAGCGGGCCCTTCCCGACCGAACTCAAGGACGCCATCGGCGAAAAGATCGGCGAGCGCGGGCGCGAATTCGGCACCGTCACCGGGCGCAAACGCCGCTGCGGCTGGTTCGACGCCGTGTTGGTGCGGCAGGCGGTACGGGTCGGCGGCATCCACGGCATCGCGCTGACCAAACTCGATGTGCTCGACGGCATGGACGAACTCAAGGTCTGCGTCGGTTATCGAGCAGGGGGAAAGGTCTATGACTATCTGCCAGCCTCGGCCGAGGTGCAGGCGGCCATCGAGCCGGTCTACGAGACGCTGGAATGCTGGAAGGACAGCACGCGCGGCGCGCGGTCCTGGGCGCAGCTTCCCGCCACCGCGATCAAATACATCCGCCGCGTGGAAGAATTGATCGGCGCGCCGGTGGCCTTGTTGTCGACCAGCCCCGAACGGGCCGACACAATCCTGGTCCGCGACCCGTTTTCGGACTAAGACCGGGCAACGCCCGCGAGGTCAGTGAACCCGCGGTTCCTGGGCCTCGGCCAGCGCCTTGATCGATTTCTGGAGTTTGTCGAAGGCGCGCACCTCAATCTGGCGCACCCGCTCGCGCGAGATGCCGTAATGCTGGCTTAGGTCCTCGAGCGTCGTCGGGTCCTCGCGCAGGCGGCGTTCGGTCAGGATATGGCGTTCGCGCTCGTTCAGCGACTTGATCGCCTCGGTCAGCATCTTGTGCCGAAGGCCGGATTCCTCGCTGTTGCCGAGCTTGGTCTCCTGGTCCTCGCTCTCATCGACCAGCCAATCCTGCCATTCACCTTCGCTGTCGCTGCGCAACGGCGCGTTCAGCGAATGATCGGGGCTGCTTAGGCGCCAATTCATGTTGACCACGTCGGTCTCGGGAACGCTCAACTCCTTGGCGATCTTGCGTACGTTCTCGATCGAGAGATTGTTGTCGTCAACGGCCTGAAGCTGGTTCTTGAGTTTGCGTAGATTGAAGAACAGCTTCTTCTGCGCCGCCGTCGTCCCCATTTTCACCAGCGACCAGGAATGAAGGATGTATTCCTGGATCGCCGCCCGGATCCACCACATCGCATAGGTAGCCAGGCGAAAGCCGCGATCGGGGTCATAACGCTTGACCGCCTGCATCATGCCGACATTGCCTTCGGAGATCAGCTCGGCCAAGGGCAGGCCATAACCGCGATAACCCATCGCGATCTTGGCCACGAGCCGCAAATGACTGGTCACCAGGCGATGGGCCGCCTGACTGTCGCCATGCTCGCGCCAACGCTTGGCCAGCATGAATTCCTCATCGAGCGTAAGCATGGGGAATCGCCGTATCTCTTGGAGATAACGACTCAAATTCCCTTCGAGGTGCAGTCGCGGAAGGCTCAGTGCCGTACTCATCGTTTTTCCCCTGCGGGGCGGAGCGCCAACCCCGGCGATTTTGCCGGCGGCACCACCGCTCCGGTTGGACGGATTGGTCCCCATTATATGGTGATTCGCGCGCGCCGATAATTGATTAACATCAATTTTGTTCCAAAATATCTATTAATTCTTTGATATCATTTGATAATTTCTTCTTGAATAACAGCCTCTTGAGGGTCTTGGGATGGGTGAATCCCAATTCGCAGGCATCGAGGGCCTGGCGGCCAAAACCCTTGAGCGCGGCCGCCGCAGGGGGTGGCAGCGCGGCCGTCTTGGAGTGCCGAGCCCGCCCATAAACCGGGTCGCCGATCAACGGGTGGCCGACGGCGCTCAAATGGACCCGAATCTGATGGGTCCGGCCCGTCTCAAGCCGACATTCGATCAAGCTCACCAGGCCGTCGGCAAGGGTCCGCAGCGTCCGATAGCGGGTCAGGGCTGGGCGACCGCCGGATTTGACGACCGCCATTTTCTTGCGGTCGGCGCGGCTGCGCCCGACATTGCCCTCGATCGACCCTTCGAGCGGGCGTGGTATCCCCCAGACCAGGGCCCGGTAGGCCCGGTCCACGCTGTGCACGGCGAATTGCGTGGCGAGCCCCTGATGGGTGACGTCGTTTTTGGCGGCGACGAGCAGGCCGCTGGTGTCCTTGTCGAGTCGATGGACAATCCCCGGCCGCCGCACACCGCCGACCCCGGACAGGGAATCGCCGCAATGAGCCAACAACGCGTTGACCAGCGTCCCATCGGCGCTGCCAGGTGCCGGATGCACGACCATTCCGGGAGATTTGTCGACCACGATGAGGTCCTCGTCTTCATATACGATGTTCAGCGCTATGGCCTGCGCCTGAGGACTGGCCGGTGTACTTTCGGGGACGATAATGGCGAAAGTTTGTTCCGCGCGAACCTTGTATGCCGGATCCAGGATCGGGGCGCCGCCGGCCCTGACCGCGCCGGCTTCGATCAGGACCTTTACCCGGCTGCGCGATAGCCCCTCCATCCGCGCCGCCAGGAATCGGTCCAGGCGTTCGCCGGCATCACCGGCGGCGGCGGTCAGCGTGTGGTGTTGTTCTCCGTTCTCGTTCATGGTCAGGACATTGGACTGAAAGATGCGCGCACTCAAATTCGCAATAGCAGTGATGGCGGTGCTGATCGTGGGCGGCATCGCCGTGATCGGCGCGACGCTGGTTCAGCGCGCCTCCCGTTCCGGACCCGAACCGAAATTGCCGGCCTTCGCCCAAGCCGCGCTCGGCCAACCCGACGGCACCGCGATTTTGAGCATGACCGCCGATGGCGGAAGGCTCGTCCTCCACGTCGAAGGCGGCGGCCTCGGGCAAAGGCTTCTAATCGTCGATCTGGGCAGCGGTGCCCTCCTCGGCACGGTCGCGCTGGGCGGTGGGCGATGATCCGTTTCCGTCCCAACCAACTGAAAGCCATCGTTGATGCCGCGGAAGACGCCTACCCCGTGGAATGTTGCGGGCTGCTCGTGGGTCGCCGCGGCGCCGGATCGACGGCGGAGGTCACCAGGCTGGCGCCGAGCCCCAATCTGGCCGCATCGAGCGAACGTTTCGAGATCGATCCCGGCCTTTATCTTCGGCTCCACAAGGAATTGGAGGGCGGCGGCGAAAATATCGTCGGCCTCTATCATTCACACCCGGATTATCCCGCCCAGCCTTCGCCGCGCGACCTTGCCGCCGCCTGGGATGCGGAGTTGATCTGGGTCATCGTGTCGGTGCGCGAAGGACAGGCGATTCAGGTCACCGCCCACGCGCTGGATCCGGGGCTGAGCCAATTCCGTGAAATACCGCTGCGGACGGTGGACGGGCCGCCCGAAGCGACCCGCGCCACCTAGGAACCGTGCAGATCAGCTCGTCGGTTGGAAATAGGGGTTCTTGCCGTCGGCATGTTGGGTAACGTCGAAGACGGCCACGATCGAGGGCACCGCCTCTTTGATCTGCAGCTCGACGCCTTGCCGCAGCGTGACCTTGGCCATGCCACAACCCTGGCAACCGCCTTCCATGCGGATGAACGCGGTGTTGTCGCGGACGTCGATCAACGAAATGTAGCCGCCATGCGCCGCGACCGTTGGGTTGACCTCGTCTTCCAGCAATTTGAGAATACGTTCGGCTTCGGGCGTGGCCAGGCCGGGGCGATCCGACGCGGCCGGCTGTTCGACAAAACGCACACCCTCCACTTCGGGCAGATAGTGGCGAAGCATCCGCTCGATTCCGGTCCGCATGGCGATGATGGCGGCGCGTGCCTCGGGCGGCGCGTCGATACGCAACTTCACGATACCTTCGCCGAAGCCGACCAGGGCGATGTCTCCACCTTCATCCTGCACGGCCGGACGGATGCGGAGTTCGACCGTCTCCTTCAACTCTTCCATGACCTCGGCATCAACTTCGTCGTCCGGCGGGAAGTCCTCGCCCCCGGGCAGCAGAACCGGATCGCGCGACAGGAAGTGCTCCATGATCGCGGCCAGAATCTGCGGCCGAATGACCATCCAATCGGCGTCGCCCGCCTTGGTCGCAACGATGAAATCGGCGCCCAGAAAAACCCGGGTGACGCCGGGGATCGCGAAGATGCGCCGGGCCAGCGGGGAGCGACCGGCATTCGTCGGGCTCCCGAATTCCGCCGTTCCTTCGGCAAGCACCTCGCGGCCAGGGATGAATTTCATCGTGGCCGGGTTCGAGAGGGACTCGGTTTGGATAAACATGGTCTCACCTAATCGATACTGGCGTCCTCAAGCGGCGGACGCAGGTTAGAATTGGCGTCTCCGGCCGGCCAGGTCAACCCCAGTGGAACTAGGGCTTTCTCCCTGGGCCAGGGTCAGGCCAGCGCCTCGCGGCGCCGCAACAGCCACCAGACGATCAAGGCGCCGACCATTTTGCTGGCCGTCATGGCCGCCAGAACCGGGAGCGAAAACAACCCGATGCCCCACAGAAAGACCGCCGAATCGAGCGGCGTGCTCACCGCACTCGACCACAACACACGCTGCGACAGCGTGCGGCCGGTGAAGCTGTAGACAGCCCAATCGGCGAATTCGCTGGCGAGAAAGGCCGCCGTGCTCGCGAGCGCCACTTCCGGCCCGGCCATCACATAGGACAGCAACGCGCCCAAAAGCATGGCCGCGATCACATAATGGCCGGCCTCGCGCTGGGCGAAATCACGCAGCACGAAGACCAGACCGACCAGCAGGGCCACCGGCGGCCAGACGACGCCGCCGGGCAGAATCACCGGCGGAATGACCGTGAAGCCGTAATTCACCGCCACGATGGCGGCAACATACAGGACGGTGAATTTCCAATTCATGACCGGCCCCTAGAATTTGAGCGATTTCGCGGTGAGAACCAATGGCAGGGCGCTGACCTTAGCCAGCGTCGCATCGCTCACCCTCTGGTCGACCTCGACCAGACACAGGGCCTCGGCGCCAGGCGCGGAGCGCCCGAGATGGAAGGTCGCGATGTTGACTCCGGCGTTGCCCAACGCCGTTCCCAGGCTGCCGATGAAACCCGGCTTGTCGTTGTTGGTCACAAATAGCATATGGGGGCCAAGCTCCGCCTCGATCGGCACGCCCTCGATGTCGACCACGCGCGGCCGGCTGCCGCCGAAGAGTGTACCGGCGATGCTGCGCGTACCGCCGCCGATCACCGCGCTGACCCGAATCAGCGTCAGATAGTCGCTGGGTCTCTCATGCCGGATCTCGACCACGTCGATGCCCCGATCGCGCGCGATCGTGGGTGCGCTGACCGAGTTGACGGATTCAAGCTGCGGCGCGAGCAGGGCTGACAGAGCAGTCGCGGTCAGCGGCTTGGTATTCAAATCCGCGACGAGGCCTTCATATTCGATCGCGACCTTGGACGGCGCGGAGTCCAGCAATTGCCCGACGAAGCTGCCCAGCCTTTCGGCCAGCTTCAGATAAGGCCGAAGTTTCGGCGCGTCTTCGGCGCTGACCGCGGGCGCGTTGACGGCGTTGCTGACGGCGCCGGTCAGAAGAAAATCCGACATCTGTTCGGCGACCTGCAAGGCCACCTTTTCCTGGGCTTCGGTGGTCGAGGCGCCCAGATGCGGGGTGGCGATCACGTCGTCACGGCCAAACAGGGGATTGGTCGTCGCCGGTTCCTCGATGAAGACGTCGAGCGCGGCCCCGGCGACATGGCCGGAGGCCAGCGCGGCCTTCAGATCCGATTCCACGATCAATCCGCCGCGCGCGCAATTGACGATGCGCACGCCCTTTTTGGTCTTGGCGAATGCGGCGGCATCAAGGACGTTGCGCGTGGCATCGGTCAGCGGCGTGTGCAGCGTGATGAAATCGGCCTTGGCCAGGAGCGCATCGAGTTCAACCTTTTCGACGCCCAGCGCGCGCGCGCGTTCGACCGACAGATAGGGATCGTAGGCCGCGACCCGCATCTTGAGCCCCAGCGCGCGGTCGGCGACGATCGAGCCGATGTTGCCGCAGCCGATGATGCCCAGAACCTTGCCGGTGAGTTCCACACCCATGAACCGCGTCTTTTCCCACTTGCCGGCCTGGGTCGACCGGTCGGCGGCGGGAATTTGGCGGGCCAGGGCGAAGATCAGCGCGATGGCGTGTTCGGCCGTCGTTACCGCATTGCCGAACGGCGTGTTCATGACGACGATGCCGCGCGCGGTGGCGGCCGGGACATCGACATTGTCGACACCGATGCCCGCGCGCCCGATCACCGTCAGGCGGTTGGCCGCCGCCAAGATCGGCGCCGTGACCTTCGTCGCCGAACGCACGACCAGGCCGTCGTAATTGCCGATGATCGCCTTGATTTCGTCGGGTTTGAGACCGGGGCGGACATCGGCCTCGACGCCGCGTTCGACAAAAATATCGACGGCGCGCGGGCTCATGGCATCGGCGATCAGAACTTTGGGCATGCTCTCACTCTCCGGCGGCGGCAAGGCCGCTCTTGGTTTCGGCAAAGGCCCAGTCCAGCCAGGGAAACAGGGCCTCTAGATCGCTGCGCTCGACCGTGGCGCCGGCCCAAATCCGCAGCCCCGGCGGGGCATCGCGATAGGCATCGATGTCGAAGGCGACGCCCTCGGCTTCGAGCAACCCGACCAGTCGTTTGGACAAAGCGGCCTGCGCCTCCGCCGGCAGCTTGGCGATCGCCGGATCGACGACACGTAGGCACACCGAGGTGGACGACCGAATCGCCGGGTTGGCGGCCAGAAATCCAGCCCAGCCGCAGCGCTCCACCCAGGCCGAGATGGCGGCGAGATTGCCGGCCGACCGTGCGATCAAGGCCTTCAGCCCGCCGATGGATTCGGCCCATTTCAGGCCGTCCAGCGCGTCTTCGACACACACCATCGACGGCGTGTTGATGGTGTCGCCCTTGAAGATTCCGTCGATCAACTTGCCGCCTTGCGTCATGCGGAAAATCTTCGGCAGCGGCCAGGGCGGCGTGTAACTCTCGAGCCGCTCCACCGCCCGCGGCGACAACACGATGACGCCATGCTGGGCCTCGCCGCCCAGAACCTTCTGCCAGGAATAAGTGGTCACATCGAGACGATCCCAGGGCAGGTCCATGGCAAAGGCGGCCGAGGTGGCGTCGCAGATCGTAAGCCCCTTGCGGTCCGGCTTGATCCAATTGCCGTCGGGCACACGCACGCCCGAGGTGGTGCCGTTCCAGGTGAAGATCACGTCGCGATCGGGATCGATTTGACCCAGGTCGGGAAGCGCGCCGTAATCGGCCTTGAAGCTCCGCACGTCTTTCAGTTTGAGTTGCTTAAGGACGTCGGTCACCCAGCCTTCGCCGAAACTTTCCCAGGCCAGCGTATCCACGCCGCGCGGACCCAGCAGCGACCACAGGGCCATTTCGACGGCGCCGGTGTCCGATGCCGGCACGATGCCCAGGCGGTAATCCTTGGGCAGCCCAAGCAGGCGGCGCGAGCGTTCGATGACATCGGCAAGCCTGGCCTTGCCTTCCTTCGACCGGTGCGAGCGGCCGGTGAGGGCGCCATTGAGAGCCGCGGCCGACCAGCCGGGGCGCTTGGCGCAAGGACCAGAGGAAAAATGGGGAACTTTTGGCCGAATCGTCGGCTTTGTCATAGGGCTATTCCTTAGGGTTGGAGAAAGCAGGAATAGCCGCGGCCCGTTGGGAGGCCGAGGCCCAAAGTCATGGTAGGGAGCTTGTCCGGCGGCGTCAATCCGGGCGAGGTGCCGCGTCAATTCATCGCAACCGGCATGGCTAGCGCGCGCGATTGAACATCCACGCGTTGTCGATCTTGGCCATGCCGATACGGGCATAATAGTCGCGGGCGGCCGCCGCGGCGCGCAAGACCAGGGCCGTCTCCGAACCCGCCGCCGCATGGGTGCGCCGCACCAATTCGCGGCCGATGCCCCGTCTCTGAAAGCCGCCATCGACGGCCAGATCGCACAGGTAACAGACCCAACCGAAATCGGTCAGCGCCCGCGACACCCCGACCAGTCTGTCGCCTTCGCGGGCGGTGAGGACGATCGAACTCCCGCGCAGCACCCGCGCCATGCGCTCGCGATCGGCGATCGGCCGGAGTGTACTCAGCCCGGATCGCTCAAGGACTTCGATGAAGGACGACACATCGAGATCGGGTTCCACGGCATAGGCGATCATCGCCGCCTCCCTTTTTCGTCGATCAGTGCCGCGCCAGGGGCCGCCGTGGCGTCGAAGGGCGCGCATCGGGCGCGGAGAACGGCTTGACCGTGTGGGCATGGTCGAGCGGCCCATACCCGCCTCCGATCTCCGGCGCCCGCCGGATCGCTTCATGCACATAGGCGCGCGCGCGCGCGACCGCGGCGCGCAGCGCCATGCCCTGCGCCAGGCCGGTGGCGATGGCCGATGCCAGCGCGCACCCCGTGCCATGTGTGTTCGTGGTTTCGATGCGGCGGCTGCGGAACACTTCCACGTCGTCGCCGACCGCGAACACGTCTTCGACGAAAGGCCCTTGGTGGTGACCGCCTTTGAGCAAGACCGCGCCGGGTCCGAGCTTGCGGAGCATGCTCGCGGCCCGCTTCATCGCGTCGAGATCGGCAATCGGTTCGCCCAGCAGGGCTTCGGCTTCGGGCAGGTTGGGCGTAACGATGGCGGCGCGGGGCAAGAGTCGATCGCGCAACACGCGCTCGGCGTCGCGGTCGAGCAGGCGCTCTCCGCCCTTGGCCACCATGACCGGGTCCACAACCAACGGGCAATCCGCCGCCAGCGCGGCCAGCACGGCGATGACAGTCTCGATCACATCGGCGTTGTGCAGCATCCCGGTCTTGATGGCGTCGGCGCCGATGTCGGTCAGCACCACCTCCATCTGCTGGCGAATGAAGCCGACCGGCACGGCGTGAACGCCGAAGACACCCTTGGTATTCTGCGCCGTTAATGCCGTGATCGCGGTCGCGGCATAACCGCCGAGCGCGGTCACCGCCTTGATGTCACCCTGGATGCCGGCACCGCCGCCGGAATCGGAACCGGCGACGATAAGAACGCGCCCCTTCACTCGGCCGCACGCCCGCCGACGGCGCTTCGTATGGATTGGACGATCGCATCGACGACGCCGTTCACGAGCGCCTCATCGTCGCCCTCGGCCATGACCCGGATGACCGGCTCCGTGCCCGATTTGCGAATCAGCAGCCGGCCGGTGTTCTTCAGCCGGGCCTCGCCATCGGCGATGGCACGTTTGACCTCCGGCCGATCGAGCGGCGCGCCGCTCTCGAACCGGACGTTGCGCAGAAGCTGCGGCAGCGGCGTAAAGACGCGGCAAACCTCACTCGCCGGCCGACCCGATTGCACGATCACCGCCAGCACCTGGAGGGCCGCGATCAGACCGTCCCCGGTCGTGGTGTAGTCGGCGAAAATGAGGTGCCCGGATTGCTCGCCGCCGAGATTGCAGTTGCGCTCGCGCATCGCCTCGACGACGTAACGATCCCCCACCGCCGTCCGCGTCAGGGGAATGCCCAGGCCGCCCAAATGGCGTTCCAAGCCCAGATTCGACATCACCGTTGCCACGACCCCGTCGCCGCGAAGGCGACCATCGCTCTTCCAGCAACCGGCTATCAGCCCGAGCACCTGGTCGCCATCGATGACGGTGCCATGTTCGTCGGCGACAATGACCCGATCGGCGTCGCCGTCCAGCGCGATCCCAAAATCGGCGCCGTGGGTGACGACCTGCTCGCACAACGCCCGCGGGCTGGTCGCGCCACATTCCTTATTGATGTTGATGCCGTCGGGTTTCACGGCCATGGCGACTACCTCGGCGCCCAACTCCCACAGCACCGTGGGGGCGACGCGATAGGCCGCGCCATTGGCGCAATCAACGACGATCTTGAGGCCGTCGAGTCGAAGCCCCGCCGGAAAGGTGCGTTTGACAAATTCGATATAGCGGCCTTGCGCGTCGTCGAGGCGGCGGGCGCGGCCCAGGCTATCGGGCGCGGCCAGCTCATCGGCGCGGCCGCGCGCGACCTGGGTTTCGATTTCCGCCTCGATCTCGTCGGAAAGTTTGTAGCCATCGGGTCCGAACAGCTTGATGCCGTTGTCCCGATACAGGTTATGCGAGGCGGAAAGGACCACGCCCAGATCGGCGCGCAGCGACCGCGTCAACATGGCCACGGCCGGAGTCGGCAGCGGCCCGACCAGGATCACATCCATGCCGATGGAAACGAATCCGGCGGTCAGGGCGGGCTCGAGCATATAACCCGAGAGCCGCGTATCCTTGCCGATGACGACGCGATGACGGTGGTCGCCGCGAGTGAACCGGCGGCCGGCCGCCTGCGCGACCAGCAACGCCGTGGTCGCGGTCATCGGTTCGATATTGGCCGTGCCCCTGATTCCGTCGGTGCCGAACAGTTTTCGCGTCATCGGCTCTCCATGATCTCCCCTTGGCCGAACCCAGCCAGCCCCCAGCTTGGCGTGTTTTCGTCCGTCGCGAAAGCCGTCCTTTGGTCAGTAGGCCTCGGTGGCGGCGGCGCCGTCGTTCAGGGCGCGCCAGATGGCCGCGGCCTGAGCGGTTTCCGCGACATCGTGGACACGCAGGATTTGCGCGCCGCCGTCCAGACCCGCGAGCGCAGCGGCCAGGGAACCGGGTAAACGCCCCTCGGGCGATTCGGCCCGGGCCACCCGGCCGATGAAACTCTTGCGGGAAACCCCCAGGACAAGCGCGCAGCCGAGACCGTGAAACAAGGCAAGCCGCTCGACAAGGTCGAGATTGTGGCGGACGGTCTTGCCGAATCCGATGCCGGGATCGACGGCGATGCGGTCATGGCGGATTCCAGCCAAAAGGCAGGCTTGCACGCGCTCGGCCAGGACATCGAACACATCGAGCGCGACATCGGCATAGACCGGCGCTTTCTGCATCGTCTGCGGGCTGCCCTGCATATGCATGAGCACGACCGCTGCCCCGGACTCCGCGGCGGTCTTCAGGCTGTCGGGATCGCCGGTCAGCGCCGTGACGTCATTGATCACCCGCGCGCCCGCGGCGACCGCCTCGCGCATGACGACTGCCCGGCGCGTGTCGATAGACAACACCGCGCCCAGCCCAGCCAGCCCGCGCAGGACCGGCACCACGCGCCCCAGTTCCTCGTCGATCGATACCGGCTGGGCGCCCGGCCGCGTCGATTCGCCACCAACATCGACGATGTCGGCGCCCGCGGCGATCAGCGCGCGGCCATGCGTGATGGCGGCGGCGGCCGTCGGAAACCTGCCGCCGTCGGAGAAGCTGTCGGGGGTGACATTGAGCACACCCATGATCAGCGGACGCGACAGCGCGAGCCCGGCAAAGGCCGGACGCGGCGCGGTCAACGCGGCCAAATAGGCTTGGAGGCGGCGCCGAGTCGCCTCGTCCGCCATCCGAATCGTCGCATCGAGTCCGGCCAGGGGAAGGAATTCGCCGCACCCGCTTCCGGCGGCATCGCGCCGAAGAAGCAGCCAGGAAGAAAAGGCGAGCGGCCCGCCGGCCAAGGGCAACGCATGACCGCTTTCGCCCGCTTCGACGGCCACTCGCCCGGCAAGGATGCCGAGGGGAAGAAGGTAAGGCGCGGACGTCGCGGCACCCGCCGCGGCTGAAGCGGCGCGGTCGATCACGACCCCGGCTGGGGCTCCGGATTCAGGCTTTCGGGTCCGCGACCGGCGCCGCTGGCCGGCACCGAAGCCCGCCGGCCGGGCGGCCGGGGCGGCGGTTCCTCGCCGGTGGGCCGCACGATCGTTTCGCCGCGCAGCAGGGCCTTCACCTCATCGCCGGACAAGGTCTCGTACTCCAGCAGGCTCTTGGCCACGATGTGCAAATCGTCGATATGCTGGGTCAGGATGTCGCGCGCGGTTTTCTCCGCCAATTCGACGATGGTGCGAATTTCTTCGTCGATCATGCGCGCGGTGGCGTCGGAGACGTTCTTGCGCTGGGTCACGGAATGGCCGAGGAAGACTTCTTCCTCGTTCTCGCTATAACGCAGCGGCCCGAGCTTTTCGCTCATGCCCCATTCGGTCACCATGCGCCGCGCCATGTTCGTGGCCTGGCGAATATCGTCGGCGGCGCCGGTCGTCACCTGGTCGTAGCCGAAAACGATTTCCTCGGCCACGCGGCCACCGAACATTGAGGCCAGGCGGGCACGCAGTTCTTCGCGGCTATAACCGTAACGGTCGCGCTCGGGCAGCGACATGGTGAGGCCAAGCGCGCGACCGCGCGGAATGATCGTCACCTTATGCAGCGGATCGTGGCTCGGCATGTTGAGGCCGACCAGGGCGTGGCCGCCTTCGTGATAAGCGGTGATTTGCTTTTCCTTCTCGCTCATCACCATGGACCGGCGTTCGGTCCCCATCATGACCTTGTCCTTGGCGTCTTCCATCTCGGCCATGGTCACCAGGCGTTTGCCGCGGCGAGCGGCGAGCAGCGCGCCTTCATTGACCAGATTGGCGAGATCGGCGCCGGAGAAGCCGGGCGTGCCGCGGGCGATGACCTTGGCGTCGACATCCGGGGCCAGGGGCACCTTCCGCATGTGGACGCGCAGAATCTTTTCGCGCCCCAAGACGTCGGGATTGGGCACGACGACCTGGCGGTCGAAGCGGCCGGGACGCAGCAAGGCGGGGTCGAGCACGTCAGGGCGGTTGGTCGCGGCGATGAGGATCACACCCTCATTGGCCTCGAACCCGTCCATCTCGACGAGAAGCTGATTGAGTGTTTGTTCGCGTTCGTCGTTGCCGCCGCCGAGCCCGGCGCCGCGATGACGGCCGACCGCATCGATTTCGTCGATGAAGATGATGCAGGGTGCGTTCTTTTTACCCTGCTCGAACATGTCGCGCACGCGGCTGGCGCCGACGCCCACGAACATCTCGACGAAATCGGAGCCGGAAATGGTGAAGAAGGGCACATTGGCCTCGCCGGCGATGGCGCGCGCGAGCAGGGTCTTGCCGGTGCCCGGCGGGCCGACCAGCAACACACCCTTCGGAATCTTGCCGCCGAGGCGTTGGAATTTCTGCGGGTCCTTGAGGAATTCGACGATTTCTTCCAGCTCGACCTTGGCCTCGTCGATGCCGGCGACGTCCTCGAAGGTCACGCGCCCGGTCTTTTCGGTCAACAGCCGCGCCCGCGATTTGCCAAAGCCCAGCGCGCGACCGCCGCCCGACTGCATCTGGCGCATGACGAAGATCCACACGCCGATCAGGACAACGAAGGGCAGCCATTGCCCGAGCATGTAGAGCAGCGGGTGGATCGGCTGTTCTTCCGGCGCCGCGGTGACGCGAACCGAGCGGCCGGTCAGCCGGGCGATCAAGCCGGGATCGTCTGGCGCATAGGTCGAAAAGGCCCGCCCGTCGACGAAATGACCGGCGATCTGCGGTCCTTGAATCGTCACGTCGGCGATGCGGTTGTTCTCCACTTCCGCGACGAAATCGGAATAGGCGAGCGGCGTATGCGGGCCGCGCGAGGAAGAACTCTGGAAAAGATTAAAGAGGGCGACCAAAAGCAGGCCGATGATCACCCACAGCGCCAGATTCTTGCCGAAATTGTTCAATTCCCGACCCTCGCTCGCAGCGAAGCCTATCTAGACGAGATCCGGGCCACCCACCGATGGCCCACCCCTCGCCTTCTGACCGGCCTCTCCTCTATGAGAACCCAAACCCCGCGACGCTTAAAGGATGGGTGGGACGAAATACAACCGTTTCCACCCTTAAGCTACCAGCCTTCACGGCACGGCGTCCATATGACAGGTGGGGTACTTCGACCACCCCGTCAAGGTCCCACAGGGCGGGCAAGCTCGCGCGGACCGAAGCCGGAAGGGGATGATCGCGCAGACCCGGCCGCGCCTTGACGATCTGCAACCACCCGTCCGGCCCCAGGCGGCGTAGCCGCAGCTTCGGCCCCGGACGCAGCGCCAGGACGAACCGGCCGTCCCAGAAAACCGCCATCGGCCGCGTCCCGACGTCAGTGATGTCCGCCGCCGCTTCCGCCTCGCGGCAGATCGTGATCGCCGCGCCGGTCGCCTCGATTCGGCACCCCGCCAGCGTGCGAGTTTTCATCGGCGCCGCGCCGATGGCGACCGCATAGAGGCGCTCCAATCGATCAAGACGTTGTGAATAGCTGTTGCCGCCGATCGTCACCAGGCAACGCGACAGCGCCCGCAGCCCCACTTCCGCCGGCGCCGCCGACAACGGAGCTTGGGCGATGGCGGCATAACCTTCGGGCCAGATTTGGGCGGCGGCTGCCAACAGCGTGTTCACCTGGTCTTCGATCGCAAGGCGTGCCCGCCCCAGGCGAAAGGCGGTGGCCGCCATCCGATCGACCGCCGCGCCCGCATCCGCGTCGGCAAGGCCGGCGCGCAGGCCGGCGCGACGAAACCGGCGGTCGCGGTTGGAAGGGTCTTCGATCCATGGCTGGTGGCGGGCGCGAAGCGTGGCCCGCAGCCGGTCGGGCGCGATCGACAGCAGCGGCCGCAGCAGCCGCACATCAGGCGCCTCGGCGACCCTGGCCATGCCGGCCAGCCCATCGAGGCCGCTGCCGCGATCGAGGCGCAGCAGGAACGTCTCGGCCTGATCGCCGCGATGATGGCCGAGCAGGAGATGAAGAACGCCGGCATGGCGGCACCACGATGTCAGCAGCCGGTAGCGCGCCTCCCGCGCCCGCGCTTGTACATCGGCGACCGGCTTGGCGCCGCGCCAGGCGAGCGCGACGTGGCGAATCCCGGCCGTCTTGAGCCACCGCCCGGTCTGTCGCGCCTCCTCCGCCGCCGCCGGCCGCAAGCCGTGATCGACGGTCAACGCCGTGACATCACCGCCACGGGCACGGGCCCAATCGTGGACGAGCAGGCACAACGCCAGGCTGTCGGCGCCACCGGACACGGCCATGGCCAGACGCGGCCGCGCCTCGAACGGGCCGATGGCGGCCATGGCGGCATCGAATTCAGGCGCTAGAAGGGGTTGGCCGCTTTCCCTGGAAAGGCGGCGCGTGTTCACCGCAAGCCCGGTCAGCAACCCGTGCGCTGCTTTTGGGCGAGCACTTGCTGCTTAATCGGCGGCGGGGCGGTCGGGATTTCGCGGTCGATCTGAGCATAAGCGGCGCAAGCCGGTTGCTTTTGCCCAAGCGCCGCCAGCGACATGCCGAACTTCAGGAGGAGGTCGGGCGCCTTGTCGCCTTTCG
>CANFCX010000030.1 GCA_947445225.1 Rhodospirillales bacterium | reverse complement strand
CGTCGTGAGACAGTTCGGTCCCTATCTGCCGTGGGTGAAGGAGACTTGCGAGGCGCTGCCCCTAGTACGAGAGGACCGGGGTGGACGTACCTCTGGTGTACCGGTTGTCGCGCCAGCGGCATCGCCGGGTAGCTATGTACGGACGGGATAACCGCTGAAAGCATCTAAGCGGGAAACCTTCCTCTAAACCAGGTCTCCCTTAAGAGCCGTGGTAGACCACCACGTTGATAGGCCGGACGTGTACGCGCTGCAAGGCGCTTAGCCAACCGGTCCTAATAGCTCGATCGGCTTGATCGTTTCTCCGCTTCACGCGCACTCTCCAGAGATTGGAGACCCCCATTTACCCTGACGGCAACGAGGTTAAGGCGAAATCGCGCCTTCCTCTCCTCCATCTTTTCACCAGACGCTTCGACGACCTGGTGGTCATAGCGAGGGGCCCAACACCCGATCCCTTTCCGAACTCGGCCGTGAAATCCCTCAGCGCCAATGGTACTGCGCCTCAAGGCGCGGAAGAGTAGGTCGCCGCCAGGTCTTCCAAGCGCCAACATAAATATCTTCTCGCGAACATGCCCTCTTCAACTTCGTCTTCCGAAATTATCGCGGGGTGGAGCAGCCCGGTAGCTCGTCAGGCTCATAACCTGAAGGTCACAGGTTCAAATCCTGTCCCCGCAACCAAACTTAAAAAATAAGATCAGATACCTAAGCTCGCTTCGGCGGGCTTTTTTCATGCCTGGCGAGTTGTCAGGAAATACAAAATATTTTCAGTGAGTTACGTGATTCCCATGCACGTTCTTAGTCCTTCTCCCAATGCGCGATTGCATTGATTCCACTGTCAGGCGGGGCGGGGAAAACCTAAGATGAGGGCGGCCTTATCAAGGGGGACTGTCATGCCCTTCGTAGCGTCGCTCGGTGTTTTTCTTGCTGCGGCGCTTTGGTTGGCGGCAGTTCCGTTCGTCGCGCATGCGCAGCAAGTGGTGCGAGTCGAATTTGCTACCGAGCGTGGCGAGAAGGTCTCCGCATTATTCGCGACTCCCTCCGGAGCGGAACGCCGCCCGGCCGTTATCTATAACCACGGCACCGTGGTTCGCCTTGCGGGGTACGAGGGCGCGAAGGCCGAAGGCACGGACGTCGCAGATTTCGTGCGGGCTATCGCCGCCGATGGTTACGTCGCAATCGCGCCGATTCGTGACTTTCTGGCCAGCTCCGCCAACATGCAGCGCGGCCGTCCCTCCGGCGACCCGGCCGCGTGGACCGAAGTCGTGGAGCGCGGCATGCGGACCGTGAACGGCGCGGTCACGTATCTCTCGGGGCTTCCAAACGTGGACTCGGATAGAATCGCCGCGATCGGCTTCTCCGAAGGTGGAAATGTCACGCTGTGGACGGCGATGGGCAATCGTCGCCTGCGCGCGGTTGTGTTGCTCGCGCCGGCGGCACTCTCTGGCATGAAATACAATCTTCGTGACGCATCGCAGGAAGAGCAACTGGCGAAAATCACCGCACCAGTGTTTCTGGCCGTCGGCGCGCAGGATGGAGATCCGATACGGCAGCCGCTGACGAGGGCGTTCGTGCCAAATATGGAAAAGCTCGCGAAAGCCACGTTCCGGTCGAACACGAACTATCCTGGCGGGCATGAATGGTTCTATCGGGTCCGCGACCAGTACTGGAACGACGTTCGAGCTTTTTTGAAACTACATCTGGCTCAGTAAGCTTGTCAGGTCAGATGGCCGGTGGGTTGCAAGCCTGCTATCAACGTAACAATGCCGCCTGGATGGCTATTTCCTCCGGGGTTTCTTATCGCGGCCGGTTTTCTCCCCCTCCTTGCGTGCGCAAAATAATCTGCCGGCCAGATGAGCCGCGGCACGGTTCAGGTAGTTGCCGCACTCGAATCTCTGTCCATCGATCGTTACTGAAAGTTCGAATTCTTGGGGGCCGACCTCACGGATGTCTATCGTCGGTTCAATCGGGCTGGCCATGGATTATCTTCCGCACTGACGAGCGGGCGGCTTAATGCCACCGGTCGGTATTGTTACGTTGTCGCCTGCAAAACACAAACAACCCGCGGTGCGCCTGTAACACGTCTCGGGCAGTTCGATGACGCGCTCTCGGAGGCCGACCGGGTGGCCCTAGACAGCCCGCCATCATACCTTTGCCTAATGTTGAATCCTGACGCGTCGGATTATCCAAGACGAGACTTATTCCATCGTCCTTCGAAGGTCTCCCGCGTCCGGCAATATGAGAAACTTGATCTTCCGCAAATTCGACTGGCTCCTTGCCGGGGTCATCGCTCTGTCGACGATTCCGGCCGGGGCCGTGTTTGATCTCGGTCTGGCGGGGGCACATGCCGACACACTGCGCATCAGCGGCACCGGCGCGACTCTTGCGACCATGCAAGCCGTCGGGGCGGCATTTTCCGAATCAGAGCGCATCGATCCGATCGACATCGAAACACTGCCTAGCCTTGGTAGCGCGGGCGGCATCCGTGCAGTTGGCGATGGGGTCATCTCGGTGGCCGTCACCAGCCGGCCGCCGAACCCCACCGAAAACACCGTCGGCTTGCAAGCCACCGCGATCGGTGTAACGCCCATCGCCTTCGTAAGCTCAAACCCACAGCCGGGAGGGTTGGTAAGAGCAGACCTGCCTGAAATTTATCGCCGTGAAAAATTGCGCTGGGCCGACGGTTCGGAAATCCGGATCATCTTGCGCCCGCCCGAGGGGACAACGGAAGAGTTCCTCAAGGTGTTTTTCCCGAATCTGGTGCGCTTGTACGCCGGGCTCCGCCAACGCGGGATTTTTCCGATCGCATCGACCGACCAGGAAAATGTCGCCCTTGCCAGTGATATCAAGGGCTCCTTGACCATCGTCACGATGGCTCAGATGCGGGGCGAGCGACTCGATCTGCATGTCTTGCCCTTGGACGGAATCTGGCCAAACCTCGAAACGCTTGAGAGCGGCTCCCATAGGTTCGCTCTGCCGTTGTATCTCGTACATCGGACCAGCGACAACACCGCACAGCGCTTCTTGGCCTTTCTACGCTCACCAGCCGGTGCCGAGATCTTGCACAGGAATCCTTCGAGCCTTTCTTCACGACCAAGGCGGTCGGCAAGGGAAGCGGTCTCGGCCTGAGTATGGTCTACGGGTTCGTCAAACAGTCGGGCGGCCATGTCAGGATCGACAGCGAAATCGGGCGAGGGACAGTTGTCGAAATCTATCTTCCACTGGCATCGACGCAAGACGTCGATCCGCCGCCGGTCAGGCAAACGGCCGAGCTGTCGCGCGGGGGCGAGTCGATATTGATGGTCGAAGATCATGCCGCGTTGCTCGAGCTGACCGAGTTGCAGCTCACCGCTTTGGGTTATCGCGTTCGGACAGCGGAGAACGGGGCGGCAGCTTTGTTGCTGATCGAGAGCGGTCTAGAAATAGACCTATTGTTTACCGATATCGTGATGCCCGGCGGCATGTCTGGTTACGAACTGGCGGCGCGCGCCTGCGCGTTCCGGCCGGGCGGCTTCAAAGTGCTGTTCACGAGCGGCTTTGCTGGCGACGCGAAAGGCGCCGCTGCGTTTTCAGGGTATGCGCCGCTGCTCCCGAAGCCCTACCGCAAGTACGAACTCGCGAATGCCATGCGCGACGCGCTGGATCGCCCGCCGGAAACAAATGGCGTGCCCGTCCGCCCCAAGGGTGATGGCGCAACCGTGACATCGGCGCCAGCGTCACTCTCGGTATGACGGCCGCCGCTGGGCGGCGGGCGAGGAATTGCCCCCTAGGTGGCCGCGTTTGATCTGGATCAACGAGATTTTTCTGCAGCATCGTCAGGATCAACCGCTTCCTCCGACAGGGATGTTGTCACGTGGGTATTGCGATGGAAAAGCCGCTGGCGCCTCGGTTGCTCGATAGGGAAAGGATCGACCAGGCTTTCCCTCTCGTACACAACATGGCGCCCAATCTGACTTTGGAGAGATGGGTTCGGTTCGCCCGCCCTCAGATCGTGTCGCGTTCATCGAACTGGCCGCGGGGTTTGATGACCATCCAGAATGCGACCGGTCACATTCTTGGTCTCTTTGGGTTCGCGGTCCGCAACGCGCTCAATGACGGGCGCACGCTGCACCTCGACAACGTCATCGTCCCGGATATCCCCGGTCGGGATTTGATTTGGATGTCGATGATCGAGGCCGCGGAGCATGTGGCGCAGGTGAATGGCTGCATGGCGATTCGAGCCGAAATCGCGGACGAACTCGGTCCATCGGGAAGCGAACGGACCTGGGCGATGTCGTCGCTCCGAACCTTTGGATACGCGGTGGAGGGTTTGCGCGCGGTCAAGCGGTTGACCGGCGAACAAGCGGCGATTGCGGCCGCGGAGGAGACTCTCGACGCGAGCGAAGTCGATTTCCCGCGTCGGCCGAAGATCGTCGATCCTCGGGCCGCGGCGAGACAAGACTAGCCCCATGTCGCGGTTCACCATCGCCAACCGCAACCCTGCTCCGCAGCGGGTGCTCGTTCATCCATGCGACACCTGTGGCGCGCGGGATCATTCCGCGTGTGCATCCCTCAATGACGAGGAACAAAGGCGCCTGGTTTCGATCATGACGACGATCGAAGTCGGTCCACAGCGCGCGATATTCAATGAGACCGACCCGGCCGATCATGTCTTTAGCCTGACCGCCGGCGCGGTGAAGATATTCAAACTTCTTTCGGATGGCCGGCGCCAGGTCACGGGGTTCTTGTTCCCGGGAGATTTTCTGGGTCTGACCCACAATGAGGCTTATGCCTACAGCGCGGAGGCACTGACAACGTCGAGGCTTTGCCGGTTCCCCAGGCGCCGGCTGGAGTCGTTGCTCGATGAGTTGCCGAAGCTCGAGCGCCAGTTGTTGGGCATGGCCTCTCACGAGCTGGCGGCGGCGCAGGACCAGATGATGTTATTGGGCCGAAAATCGGCGCGAGAACGGGTCGCATCATTCCTGCTCCTGATGTCGGCGACGGCGGCAAGACAGGGAAACACGGACGACAAAGTGTCGCTGCCGATGAACCGCGGCGACATCGCGGATTACCTTGGCCTTACCGTGGAAACAATCAGCCGGACTTTAGGGCAGCTTAAGGCCAAGGGCCTGATTCAGATGCCCAGCGAAAAACAGATTCTCCTTACCAGGAAAGGCGCTCTGGAGGAGATTTCCGGCTAAGGCCGCCGGGCGGCAGCAGACTTCGCCGCCACCCCGTTACCAATGCCAGCGCGTCAAATCACAAACATCATCATCAGAATTACGATGAGGGCGAAAAGCGCGATGGCTTCGGTAAGCGCAAAACCCAACAACCCTATTTGTTGCACAGCATCGCGGGCACCAGGATTGCGTGCGACCGAGCTGATCCAATCGCTGAAAATGCGGCCCAGGGCCAGCGCGACGGCGATAAGTGGAAACATCGCGATAGAAATAGCCAGATACTTTGCCGATAGATCTGACATGGCGTCTCCTTGAGATTGATTGTTGTCCTAGTGAGCTTCGATTGAGGACCGGATGTAGACACTGGTCAGCACGATGAAAATGTATGACTGGATAAAGACGACCATGATCTCGAACGCGAATAGCAGGATCATCATTGCCACCGGCGCGATGGCGGTAACGATTCCTAGAGGCCCAAGGTAAACGACCATCATGGCCGCGAAATCGCCAAACATTTTTATCAATATGTGTCCGCCGAGCATGTTCGCGAATAACCGAACACCGAGTGTTATCGGTCGGGCGAGATAGGACACCAATTCGACGAACACAATCATCGGCGCCAGCCACGCGGGTGTTCCGGCGGGCAGAAACTGACGGAAAAATAGCGCACCGGTATGGCGTAATCCGGCCTCGACGACATACACAAAGACAAAAATCGCGAGCGTGAGTGTAATGATGAGATGTGTCGTAAAGGTCTCCTTCATCGGCGAAAGGCCAATCAAGGTTCCCAATAGTATGAAAACGAACAATGTAAACACGAACGGTATGTGAGGTTTAGCTCCTGGACCGCCATTGCTAATGACCGTCTTTGCGACGAACTCGTATATCAACTCCGAGAACGCCTGCAATCTGCTGGGGAGGATTTCCAGCTTGCGCGTTGAAAGCAGAAAAAATGCCGCCGACAAGACCGATGTCGCCAACATCGCCGCACCGATGTTGGTGAAAGAGATATCCCAACCGAAAATCTTTAGCGGCACCCAGATTTCAACGTCGAATTGACGGATCGCATAGGGTGCGATTGGTTCATAAGCCATTGTCACGCCTCAACGTCGTCTTTTCAGATCGGCGAAGGTGGGAGCGGTGAGGCACCCGATCGCGATCTGTGCTCTTGCGGATTGGCGATTGGCGCGGGCGGTCGAGAGCATCGGCAGTTCCCGTTTGCCACTCAAGAATCGTGGAGCCGTCGTTAAGCGAGCGCGTCGATCTTGCCATGGAGACTGGAAAGCTCGCGTTGGATTGAGGCGATGGCCTCGCGATCGTCGTCCTTTTCCTGCCGGTGCTGGCGCTGCATAGCGTCAACGATGATGGCGATGAATAAGTTCAGAATGGTGAAGGTCGCGATCAAGATGTAGACGACGAAAAAAGCCGGGGCGAAGGAATGGGTCCGATGCATCTCGCGCACCATTTCGGCCCATCCTTCCAAGGTCATGATTTGAAACAGGCTGAACGCGGACGCCGACAGCGATCCAAACCATTCGGGATAATCGGCGCCATATAGTTTGGTGGCCAAGACCGCGAACACGTAGAAGATCACGGCCATGATCGCACCGATCGAGCCGATGCCGGGAATGGCGCCGATCAGACCTTCGACCACGCGCCGAAGGTTCGGGAACACCGAGATCAGCCGTAAAACCCGGAACACGCGCGCCGCCCGCAGCACCGCGAAGGCTTCGTTGGCGGGAACAAAGGAAATCGACACGACGGCAAGATCGAACAGGCTCCACGGATCTCTAAAGAGGCGGGCTCCGTGAGCGGCGAGCCGAACCACGAGCTCGGCCACGAAGATCCAGAGAATCGCGCGATCGACGGTTTTCAGTACCGGGCCGTGGGCAGCCATGATTTCGGGAAATGTCTCCAGCCCCAAAATGACGGCGTTGAGCAAGATCAGCGCGACGACCGCCGTGCCGAACCATTGGCTTTCGGCGACGGCGCGAAAGTATTCCCGTGCGACCAGCAATGTGGGCAAGGCCAGGACGGAGGATCGCGTCATGCCTTGGCCTCGTTCGGCAACGCGCGCGTCTTATACAGCGAAACCGCGATGCCGGCGGCGATGAGTCCGAGCGTCATGCCGAGGGAAATGGCGGCGGGGAACTTCTCCCAACCGAGCGCGTCGGCGATGAAGATCTTCGAGCCGATAAAGATCAGTACCGCCGCGAGCGCGGGCTTGAGGTACTTGAAGCGGTGAATAACCACGGCCAGAGCGAAGTAGAGCGCGCGCAGGCCGAGAATGGCGAAGATGTTGCTGGTATAGACGATGTACGGATCGAGCGTGATCGCGAAGATCGCCGGAACCGAATCGACCGCGAAAATCAGATCGACAAATTCGATCAGTACCAGCGCCGCCAGCAACGGCGTGCCGTAAGTTGCCAGTTTTCCGGTCTTGGGATCCGGCAGCCGCACGATGAACTTCTCCCCGTGCAGTTCGTCCACGATACGGAATTTCCGGCGCATCAACTTGAGCAGCGGGTTGTTGGCGATATCCGGCGGCTGGTCGCCCATGTAGAGCATCTTGACGCCGGTGAAGACGAGGAATACGGCGAAGACGTACAAAATCCAGCCGAATTGCGCCACCAGCGTCGCGCCCAAGCCGATCATGATGGCGCGGAGCACGATGACGCCCAGAATGCCCCAGAACAAGACGCGGTGCTGATAGCGCTGCGGGATGGCGAAATACGTGAAAATCAGGGAAATAATGAAGACGTTGTCCATCGCCAGCGTCTTCTCGACGATGAACCCGGTGAGGTATTCCTCGCCGCTCTCCTCGCCCAGGGTGTACCAGATCCACCCGCCGAACAGGATCGCGACGGCGATATAGCCCGCGCTCAGCCATAGGCTTTCCCGGATCCCGATTTCCCGGTGTTCGCGATGGAGAACGCCAAGGTCGAACGCCAACAGAACGATCACGATGCCGATGAAGGTTGCCCACATCCAGACGGGCTTGCCCATCGCCGTCAGCAGCAGAAACTCCATTGGTCAGACCTTCGCCCGAGGATCGGGTTCGCTCGAATACATCGAACAGGGTTTCAAGCGTCGATTTCCTGAGTTGAGGCTTGCGTCTGTGACTGTACGGGCGGTGAGAATTGTCGTCATTGCGAGAGGAAACCGGTGATACGAATCCGCGCGACGCCAGTGAAAGCCTGCCGATCGTGGCGGGTCATTCGCGGACGTCGAGACCTGCGCGGCGCGGTCCTCTTCGACTTGATACGGTGCCCCAGGGGGAAACGTCATTGCCTTTGATTGACATCGGAACATGCGCGCACGCGCGCTAGAATGGTGGAATGGATGAGCATCTCGGTTATGGGTGTTAGCCTCCGTTCTGGATAGCCCGCGCCGCCAATGCGCCTCGTCCTGTTCCCGGTCGGCGGCCGGATGGCCGCCGCCGGGGTGGCGCATTGCCGGGTATCAGGCCACTGTGTCGATGGCTTGGACGATGTCGTCCCCGCGATGCGCCGCTCGCGCGGCTGGGGTGGGTGGCGTCAGGTCGGTCGCGGCAAAGACGATGAGCGGACCGGGGCGGCCGTCCGGGGACCTGGCCGCGACGAGGTAGCGGCGCATAGCGACCGACCTTGGCGCGGTTGCTGCGCCGACATTGGATAGGATCATCGAACGCTCCTTCATTTGACTTGTCCGTTGGCCGCCGAGGCGGGCCTTGGCAGGAAGATAAGGTCGCGTTCGACATTGTTGAAATCGATTGTAATGCAGTGTTTAATAGAAGAAATCTATTAGCAGTTGGCCGCCGATCCCGGCGCGGGTCGCGTCATTCCTGCTCCTGATGTCGGCGACGGCGGCTCGGCGAGGAAGTACGGAGAACGCCGTGTCGTTGCCCATGAACCGCGGCGACATCGCCGATTACTTGGGCCTGACCGTGGAGACCATCAGCCGAACACTGGGGCAACTCAAGACCAAGGGGTTGATCCAGATGCCCAGCGAGAAGCAGATCCTGCTTACGAAAAGAGACGCCTTGCAGGAAATTTCAGGCTGACGTCTCCTGGTGCCCTACAGGCACGGCGCGGCGCCCACTGAGAAGCAGATTGCTGGGCCAGCCGCACAGGGGAATTGACGACACGCGAAGCTCAAAATCATCGAACTGGGCGGCGATGCGGCGCAGTTCGCCCGCGGTCATCAAATTGAGGTTTGCTTCATCGGCGAAAAACGCCATCCCCAGTCCTCGCATCGCGGCGCGAAACGTCGTCTTGGGCAGCCAATGGACGAGCGGCAATACCGTATGAAACTCGACCGGGAACCAGCGGTTGGGCGTCGTCAGGAATACACTCTTACGCGCGACGCGGACGCACTCCTTCGCCAGGCGGACCTGATTGTCGAATGACCCGACATGTTCAAGAACCGCCGACGCATGAACGACGTCGAACGTTTCATTCTCGAACGGCAGATCGAGTCCGTTGGCGTTGATGAAACGCAAGCCGGGGTATTGAGTTTCCAGGAACGAGGCGTCGTCGGTTCCCACGGCCGTAATCTTGTGTTTGTGCGGGTACCAGGCCTCAAGGTAGTTCGACGATGTGTAGCTTCGATCCGACGAGACCCCGACATCGAGGATCGTGTCTTGCGCCGCGATTCCGGTGTCGTCGAGAAAACGGGCATAGATGTGCCGGCGTTGATAGGTTGCTAGTCGGACAGGGAGGCTGTCGGGCTTGGCGACGTTATACTGCCGGTTCGGCGTGCGACCGAGCACTAGGGACACCTACTCAATCTCGATCATGGCTCCCAGAAACGCGGTCAGGACCAATTGAAAGGCGATGGCGATCCCGGTCATGGACAGCGTGAGCACGCGCAGCAGTTCGCCGTATTCAAGTGGGCCAAACCCCGCCGAGACCCATTGAGCGATCGACCAGATCAAACCGCCGATACCCGCCAAGAGGATGACAGCGGAACCGAAAAGCACACGTTCGAGCGTAAAGATGGCAAGTAGCCGACTAAGGGAGGGACTGGCGCGCAGGAAGCCGCGGGCCACGGCGAACCGTTGCGCGATGACGGCGAAGGACACGGCTTGCAACCCGATCAAGGTCGTGAACGCGCCGACAACCAAGCTGTGAACGTCCAGCGCGACACCCGGCGTCACGGCGAATGGGCCAGGCAGGAGGAGAAGGGACAGAAAAGCGCCGAATCCGATCAGCAACAAACCCGGGTAGAAAAACAGCCAGCGCGGGCAAAACAACAAGAGAAAACGCAGATGGCGCCATCCATCGCGCCATGTCCGCAGATGGGGCGGCCGAGACCGGCCATCGGGCGACAGCGTCGTTGGAACTTCCTCTATGGCGTAGCCGGCAATCGCCGCGCGCACCACCATTTCGCTCGCGAATTCCATTCCGGGCGAGACAAGACCAAGGGCCAGGATACGTTCGCGCGCAAAGGCCCGTAGGCCGCAATGAAAGTCCCCAATCGGGACAAAGAAAAACATCCGCCCGATGAAGCTCAAGACCGGATTGCCCAGATATCGGTGCAGGAAAGGCATCGCCGAGGGTGCGATGCCGCCGCGAAACCGATTGCCCATGACGAGGTCGGCACCGGCGCGCAGGCGGGCCAGAAATTGATCGAGTTTCCCGAAATCGTAGCTGCCGTCGGAATCACCGATGACGACATAGCGTCCGGATGCGGCTCGAATCCCAGCGATCAGCGCGGCGCCATAACCACGCGCGGGCACCCGCACAACCTTCGCGCCGCGATCTTCCGCGATCGCGATCGAACCATCGGTGCTGCCATTGTCCGCGATCAGCACCTCCCCGTCGACCTTGCTTCTGGCGAGGAAGGCGCGGGCCTTGTCAATGCAGCCCGCAAGGGTTTCTGCCTCGTTGAGGCAGGGCATCAGGATCGTAAGTTCGCGCATTCGGCAATTCTAACCTGTCCGGGAGCTTCGGAATAGTCCCGCCGGCCGGATCGACGGAGGGGCACTCGGTCAACGCGCCCGGAGTGCGATTGATCCATCGCATGCCGCGCCGAGGCCGATCCCATAGTATGAAGGAGCCGATGTCTTTTTTTGAGAAGGGGAGTTTCATGACCAAACCTCATTTTCACGCCGTCGTGTGGATTGATCACCGCGAGGCGCGCATTTTCCATTTCAACGCAACCGACGTTGAACTGCTCGTCTTGCGCCCGGATCATCCGACCCGGCATATCCACCACAAGGCAAACAGCATCGGCAGTGGGCATGCCTCGGCCGACGCCGACTATCTGCAAGCAACTGCCGAGGCGATCGCTGACGCGGGCGAGGCTCTTATTGCCGGGCCGGCGAACGCAAAAACCGAGCTGATCAAACACATACACCGCCACGTTCCGAAACTCATGAACGTCATCGTCGGTGTCGAAACCGTCGATCATCCGAGCGACGCGCAACTAGTTGCGTATGCGAGAAAATACTTCAAGGCCACGGATCGGATGCTGCCGCAGAAGACCTGACATCATGGCGCCGCCGGCGTCTTGGCCGAACCATGCGAGGTCCGGCCGGCGCCTGCCTTTGTCGCCGTGGCTGGAGTTTAACGAGAAATTGCCCGGGACCGACGTTGATTCGAGAATTTATTTGAATGGGACAGAATAAATTTATGTCGTCCGTCGTGTTGAATAAATATTACCCAATAATCATATAGATATATGGCTTGGGTGAATTTTGTCATCGACAGCACAATTTCACCAAAACTTGGCCTAGCCGCAAATTCCTATGTCCGCTGGCCTCGCCGGCCCGGAAATGCTTTGTCGTCCACGCGGCGCTTAGTGACGGAGACAGGACATGCTGACGAATAAGAGAATTGGTAAGTGGTGCTGGGCATTATCCGGCGAGGAAGGGCTGACCGCTGCGGCGGTCGGTCGGTCGGAGAGGGAAGGCTCTCGCCTCAGCGTCAAAGTGAAGCGCCGACATCTTGCCATGCTGGAAAAGCAGAAGAAGTTATCGGCCAGGGTTGTCGCCCGTTCGCCCCACGGTTCCTCGGGTTGGTTGGGATGATCGATGGAAAACGTCATCTGTCGAATGTCTGCCAGCCAGCGGAGGGATTGCCCATGAGACACGATGACCACCACTTTCGAGGCTCATTTCTGATGCGCGTCGTCATCTTGTTGGCTCTTCTGGCATTTCCGAGCATTGCATCGGCGCAGGCCAACATTGCGGCCATGCCCAAAAACGCCCATGCCGGCGGTTATGGCATTGGATGGGAATGCGATTGGGGCCATCGCCTCACCGCTGGCGCCTGCCCGGCTGTTCGGCTGCCGGCGAACGCATTTCTGAATTCCTTCGGCGATGCGTGGGAGTGCAACCGGGGGTACAAGGCCGCCGATGAGGTCTGCGCCGCGATCAAAGTTCCCCAAAACGCCCATCTGGCCGATTCTTCCTACGGTCGGGGATGGGATTGCATGCGTGGCTTTCAGGCCGTCGGCGATGTCTGTTCCGCGATCAAGTTGCCGGCCAAGGCTTTTCTGACCGATTCCTCGACTGGCCGCGCCTGGGAGTGTGAACGGGGATATCGCGCCGCCGGCGAGACCTGCGCCGCGATCAAAGTGCCGGCAATGGGTTTCTTGTCGGATACGCCGTACGGGAGCGGCTGGGAATGTGAGAGGGGATATCGGACGGTCGATGACCGCTGCGCGGCGGTAAAGGTGCCGGCTCACGCCTTTTTATTCCATTCGCAAGACCGCGGATGGAAGTGCGATCGCGGATATCAATTGGTTGATGACAACTGCGTTGGCATCAAGATGCCGGAGAATGCTCACCTGACCTATTCCGGCGACGATTGGGAATGCAACCGACCCTATACCCGGCAACGCGATCGGTGCGTCTAGACCGCGCGGGCGTGCCGGGTTTCTCCTCGATCGAGGTATTGGTCGAAGACGGCGCAGACCGTGCGAAGCCAAGGTCGCGCCCGTGACGGGACGGAGATATTTTCGTCTTGGACCTCGACGATTCCCTGGTCGCGCAACGCCCCGATTTTTTCGAGCTCCAGCCGAAAATGCCCGGCGGGCCGGGCAAACTGGGCACGCATCGCGCCCAGGTCCACGGCAAGGTCGCACATCAACCGCTCGATAACCGCCCGCCGCAGGCGATCTTCATCGTTCAACGCAAGGCCGCGCGCCGTGGGCAAGCGTCCTTCCGATAGGGCCGCGCCATAGTCGCGCATGGGTGTCGCGTTCTGCACGTAACCCTTCGGCGTCGCCCCGATGGCCGAGGCGCCGAACCCGATCAGGACGGACGCATTATCCGTCGTATAACCTTGGAAGTTGCGATGGAGCCGTCCTTCGCGTTGGGCGTTGGTTAACGAGTCATTCTCGCGGGCGAAGTGATCGAGGCCGATGGCCACGTATCCGGCCTCTTGGAGCCGCGTCGTCGCCGCCTCGAATTGACATAGGCGGGCCTCCGGACCGGGCAAGCTGCGTTCGTCGATGAGGCGTTGGTGCCGCTTGAGCCACGGCACATGGGCATAACCGAATAGCGCCAGCCGCTCAGGTGCCAAACCAAGAACCGCATCGACCGTATTCACGACTCCGGCGACGGTCTGGTGCGGCAAACCGTACATGAGGTCGATATTGATCGAAGCAACGCCAGCCGACCGCAGGGCATCGACGGCGCTCGCCGTGACCGCCAAAGGTTGGTGCCGATTGACCGCGGCTTGAACAATTGCATCGAGATCTTGCACGCCAAGGCTTGCGCGTGTCGTTCCGATTTCGGCCAGGACAGAGACTTTCTCGGGCGTCAACCCGCGGGGATCGATCTCGATGGCGAACTCGGCATCCGCGGAGACCCGAAACCGGGAATGCAGGCGATCAACCAGGGATTTCATGTCCGCTGATGCCAGAATGGTGGGAGAACCCCCACCCCAGTGGATATGCGTGACGCGGTGGGATCCGTTAAGCGACTCCGCGACAAGGTCGATTTCTTGACCAAGCATTTCCACGTAGCGCGCCACCGGATCGTAGCGGCGCACAATCTTCGTATGGCAGCCGCAAAACCAGCAGAGTGTGTCGCAAAAGGGAATGTGCAGGTACAACGACAACGCGGAGTCTGCCGCGATCTCGGCGATCCAACGACGATAGGTCGTTGCCTCGATGCCCGCGTGGAAATGCGGCGCGGTCGGATAACTCGTGTATCGCGGCACGCGCTGGCTGGCAATGGTGGCGGAACCGTCGAGCATGAGCCGGAGAATGCGCGGCTCAGGAATCCCGGCATTGATTCAGGTCAAACGCCGCCCGACCTGGATGTGCCAGCCTTCCCGAGGCGACAAAACGCGACGACGAAATCGACGATGCCTCCGACGTCATCAAGATCGAAGACGGGAAGGCGCACGGATGTACAGGGATGGTCGGCCGCTATGGCGACAACATTGGGATCCGTTTCCGCGAGGGGCTCGGTGCGGGCCGCGGAAAGCCGGCGGACCTCGATCTTTGGGATCGGCGCCGGCTTGTATCCCTCGATGATCACGACATCCGCCGGCGAGAGCATTTTCAAGACTTCCGCCAATGTCGGTTCACCCTCATCACCGATTTCATGGATGATCGCCCAGCGGCGGGCCGACACGATGGCGACTTCGAATGCGCCGGCGTCGCGGTGACGAAAGGAGTCGGTGCCTTCGCGGTCGATCTCGAAGGCGTGATGTGCATGTTTGATCGTGGCGACGCGGACGTTTCTCCGGCGCAGTTCGGCGACGATCTTCGTTATCAGGGTAGTCTTGCCGGAATTCTTCCACCCGGCGACCGAGATGACCGGCGTGGTCATGGCTCGGTTTTGTCCAGAAGCGCATGCGCCACCGCCAAATCCTCGGGCGTGTTAGCGTTGAAGAAGGGATCGACCGCCCCACGATCGTCGAATTCGACCGTGACGCTGGAATTGACCGAAATCCAGTCGCGCACGCTCCACGACCGCCCGGCCGCCAGCCACGCTTCAAGCTCCTCGGCAAGCGCGATCGGCCAAAGGCCAAAGACCGGGTGCACGCCACCGCGGGAGGCGGCAACCCGCACCGTTCGCGGATCGGCGGAAGCGGCCGCGAGCCGGCTGACGAGATCGTCGGGGAAAAAAGGGGTGTCCGTCGCGACGGTGGCAATCCATTTCGCCGGCTGGCCGCTGGCGCGTGCCCAATGCATGCCGGCAAGCAATCCGGCAAGGGGTCCTTCGGCGCCATTGGCCAAATCGGCGATGACCGGCAGGCCGAATTCCACCAGGCGGCGCGGGTCGCCATTTGCGTTCAGCGCGAGTTGGCCAACTTGGGGCCGCAATCTTTCGGCCGCGTGAGCAATCAAGGGGCGGCCAGCCAAACGCAGCAGGCACTTATCGACGCCCATCCGGCGCGACTTGCCGCCGGCCAGCACGAGGCCGGCGATCTCCGAACGGGATGGGATGGCGCTTAGAAACACGCTTCTCTTCCTAGGCGGGGCCGTGGCGTACCCGCCGGGCACGATCTCATAGGGAAGGCATCATACAGGGGACAACAGGGCGGGTCGTCGTGTCTCACACCTACGACCATTGGCGTATTGCCCCTG
The DNA here is from genome assembly GCA_947445225.1 of Rhodospirillales bacterium. GTDB lineage: Bacteria > Pseudomonadota > Alphaproteobacteria > CACIAM-22H2 > CACIAM-22H2 > SHVT01. The sequence continues at coordinate 8,538 of CANFCX010000030.1, read as the reverse complement.
ATCGAACCCGGCACTATCTAATGATGGTGGTCCTTTAGAAATACACGCCATGCGTGTTTATCCTGACGCTTCCCTTCTTAAGGAAAAAGACAATGCGACCGCCTAGTGACCACTCGCGCAAGACTGCCTCGGCGGAAAAGGGCATAGCCGTGCCTCGGAGGACACCCGAGAAACATGACGGCGTCATGCGGCCGCATGGGCGTGAACATTTCGAAGTCGGCGAGAGCCGGCTTTGTAGTTTCATTCGCCGGATGCAGGCCCAACGCGATTGTCTGGACCTTGCGGCCGAGATGATCGTCGGCATTCCTGGTGTTGTTCTCGAACTTGGGCTCGGCAATGGCCGCACCTACGACCATCTCCGGCGATTGCTGCCGGATCGCGAGATTTTCGCATTCGATCGGCATATCGCGGCCCATCCAAGTTGCATTCCCGATTCCGACCATGTCTTCCTCGGCGACATCCGCGAAACCCTGCCGCGGGCAGTGGAAGTCCTGGGCGCCAGCGCTGCATTGATTCATCACGACATGGGAACCGGCGATGTCCGGAGCAATGCCGATCTAGCCCTGGTCATGAACAAATACCTGGTGCCGCTCGCTTGTCCCGGCGCGATCATTGTCGCCAATCAGGCGCTCAACGCCCCAGGTTTAAGGGCGATCGAACCACCAAGCGGGATGCCGCCGGGACGTTATTTTCTCTACCGCGTGCAGCCAGGCTCCTCGGCCACGGCCTCGCAGACCCATTAGCTGTCTTTTGGCGCCTCCGCGGCCTCAGGCCGGGCGGGCGAAGTCCACAGCCGTCGGAATTGACCTAAGAACCGGCCCGATGTAGCCCTGGAGCAGCGCCTTGCGGGCGTTCCACTGAAGCGCGGGATCGAGGGTTTCAAGGAATTGCGTTTCGCCGGCGGCAAAAAGCGCGATGGGTATGCCGTCGCGATAGAGCAGGCGGTTGCCGGCCAAAGCCGATAGTTTTGGTCCCGGTGTCAGAATCCCACAAAGGTTGAGTGGGTCGGCGCCCGAAACCGAGATAAAGCTGCCATCGAGTTGATCGCGCCGAACCGCCCGCAACATGCCGATGGCATCGGGCAGGGCGAATTGCTCGCCTGAAAAACCGGCAACAAAACGGCCGCCGCGAATTTCACCCCGAGCCTCCAGCGTGCGATAGACACGCAGGAGCTCCCGCCATGGCGGCAGCCAATCGGCCTCGCGTTCGAGCAGGCGCCAGAACACCACGCCATAACGGAGCAGCAGGCTCCGCGCCACATGTTCGATGCTGTCACGTTCGACTTCGCCGAGCTTTGACTGCACCCGGGCGGTGCGCGCAAGCGCCCAGCGGCCGGCTTCCTCCATGCCGCCGATCGCGGTTCGGCGGCGGCGGCGCGAGTTGGCAAGCGGCGCGCGCCGATCGGACGGCACCAACAACGCACGCAACCCACCAAAGCTGTCGGAGGTGACGAGGCCAAGGGCAACGAGTTCAGCCAGCGCCTCCTCAAGCTGCGGCCGAAGCATGCCAGTCCCCGCCAAGAGTTCCTCGAAGAACGACGCCCCATTTTCACGAATGAAGGCCATCACGGCCTGTGCGCGCGTACCGCCAAGTACGGTCTCGTCGAGCGGGGATAACGCCGCCCAATGCGCGGCATCGCGCCGGGCCAGCAGCGTGATCGGGGTGGTCCGTACCGGTGCCGCGCCGCGCTCGCTGCCATCGGGTCGAGGCGTGCGTGGGCGCAAGCGGGCCCAAAGAATACGGCCGGACAGGCAAAGATCGTCGAGCCATGCCGCCTCGTATCCATCCAGCCGCGCCGGCAGGATGTCCGTTTCCCAGGCCGACGCGGGGGCTTCAAACCCCTCGAGCTGGGCGACCATGACGGCGAGCGCCTCGGGTCCTTCCATGCGTGCGTCCGGCGCGATCCGCTGCCATTTGAACAGGTAGCGTAGAAAATCACGGGCCGAAATCGGCTCGATTTCCGCGCGCAATCGTTTCACGGTGTAGGTGTGAATGCGGGCGAGAAGGCGGCGTTCGCACCATTCTTCCGTCGCCGCGCCCGGCGTAAAGCGACCGCGCATGGCGAAGCCTTCGCCCTCCAAGGCGGCGAGCGCGCCGGCGATGTCCGCCCCATCCAAACCCAGGGATTCAGATAGGCCGGTCTGTGTTACCGGACCTTGGCCCTCAAGGCGTCCGCGTATAATTTCGACAAGCGCGTCGTCCCGCTGCCATGTGCGGCCGGAATAAGCCGCGGGCGTCGTAACCGCGGGCGTGATCGGTGCATCCGGCCAAACCGCACGGAATTGAGGGAGACGTTCGGCCGTGACCCATAACCCCTTTCCCGGCGTCGACAGTTGTGTCACGCGCCGCTGCTGCGTCAGTTCGGCCAGCCAGTCACACCAAAGCGGTTCGGTGGAGGCCTCTTCCGTCGTCAGGTAGCCAAGCCAGGCCAGGCTGTCGTGGAGTTCGAAGGCATTCGCCGGCTCCGGCCAAGCCTCCGATCGCACGCTCGCAACCGCCTCGGCGTCGAGTTTGCCGATGGCGGCGGCCTGATCGGGGGCGAGCCAGCGCCGCCCCATGACCGCCTGAGTGCGGCGCTCCTCCAGAGGTGCGTCGTCGAGAAAGGCATAGGGCCGCGCCGACAGGACCTCCAAAGCCAGAGGCGAAGGTTCGGTGAGATCGCGCGCAACAACGGTGATGCTGCCGGATTCGAGGCCGCGAAGGAGCCGGTTTAGACCCTCGATGTCCATGGCCTCATTGAGGCAATCATCGATGGTTTGTCGAACCAGCGGGTGATCCGGAACCTCGCGGTCGCCGACGATGTTTTCGCCGCAAGCGACCTGATCGGGGAAGATCGCGGCAAGCAGGTCTTCGGCCTCCATGCGCACGAATTGGGGCGGGATTTTCTTGCCGCCGCGGAACCGTGGCAAGGCGAGCGCCACGCCGCCGACCCAGCGCCACCGCGTCGTGAACATCGGAGCGGCGAGCAGGGCTTGAATGAGCACATCCCGCGTGGTCGCCGAATGAAGGTAGCGCTGCACATCGGCGAGTTCGAAGCTGTGCGAGGCGGTGAGCGACAATACGATGTTGTCTTCGGTCGCCGCGGCCTGCAGCTCGAAATTGAACTTGCGGCAAAATCGCTTGCGCAACGCCAGGCCCCAGGCGCGGTTGATGCGGCTGCCATAGGGTGTATGAATGACGAGCTGCATGCCGCCGGCTTCGTCGAAAAAGCGCTCGAAGACGAGCGTCTCTTGAGTGGGCAGGCAGCCCAAAGCGGCATGCGCGGCGCTTAGATACTCTTTGATTTCACGCGCGGGGGTTTCGGCCAAACCGAGATCGCCGGTGAGCCAGCGCAACGCCGATTCACCTTCGGGTTCGGCTTCGAGAAGATCGGCCATCCGCTGGCGCAGTCGTGACACCGATCGCGACAACTCATCGCTGCGGCCGGGCGCTTCGCCGAGCCAGAAGGGAATGCTGGGCGGCATTCCCTGAGCATCCGCCACGCGCACGACACCGCGCTCCACCCGCAGGATCCTGTAGGAAATGTTGCCGAGCTGGAAGATGTCGCCGGCCATGCTCTCGACGGCGAAATCTTCATTGACCGTGCCGATGAAATGGTTGTCCGGCTCAAGGAGGACGCGGTAATCGGCGTTGTCCGGAATGGCGCCGCCGGAGGTGATCGCCGTCAGCCTCGCGCCCCGTCGCGTGTGCAACATGCCGTTCACGGCATCGTGGTGAATCATCGCGCCGCGGCGTCCGCGGCGTGTGCTGAAGCCCTCTCCCAACATTCGGATTAGGGAATTGAAATCCTCGCGCGGCAGGGCGCGATAGGGCCATGCGCGCCGAAATTGCGCGTAGAGATCGTCTTCGCGCCATTCACGGGCCGCCACCTCGGCGACGATTTGTTGCGCCAGAACATCGAGCGGCTGGGGCGGTATGGTCAGCCGATCGAGCTCTCCGCGTTGTACGCTATCGATTGTCGCCGCGCATTCGACCAGTTCGTCGCGGGACAGCGGGAAAAGGCGGCCTTTGGGCGTTCCATTGACGGCGTGGCCCGATCTTCCGACGCGTTGGAGAAAACTCGCGATCGATCGGGGCGAGCCGATTTGGCAGACGAGGTCGATGTCGCCGATGTCGATGCCCAACTCCAGCGAGGCGGTGGCGACAAGTGCTTTCAATTCACCGCGTTTGAGCCTTTGCTCCGCGTCGAGTCTCTGTTCCTTGGCCAGGCTGCCGTGGTGGGCGGTGACTTCGCTTTCGCCTAGCCGATCGGAAAGTTGCCGGGTGACGCGCTCCGCCATCCGCCGCGTGTTGACGAAAATGAGCGTCGTGCGGTGGTCTCGAATTAGCGCGTCTAGCCTGTCATAAACCAGCTTCCAGACCTCGGCGGACATCACCGCTTCAAGCGGGGCGGGCGGCAATTCCAGTGCGAGGTCGCGCGCGCGCCGGTGGCCGGCATCGATGATCGTGCAGGCGGGCGCGGGTTCGCCTTCCGCCGCGGCGCCGACCAGAAATTGGGCCACCGTCTCGATCGGTTTCTGCGTGGCGGACAGGCCGATGCGCTGAAGTTTTCCGCCGGTGATCGCGGCCAGGCGCTCCAGAGACAGAGCAAGATGCGCGCCGCGCTTGTTGGGGGCGAGCGCATGGATTTCATCGACGATAACCGTCCGTGTGGTCGCGAGCATGGCGCGCCCGGATTCCGAACCCAACAGGATATAAAGCGATTCCGGCGTGGTGACGACGATGTGCGGCGGGTTTCGGCGCATGCGATCGCGTTCGGCCTGCGGCGTGTCCCCGGTGCGAACCCAAGTGCGAATGTCGACATCGGAGTGGCCCATCTCGCCGAGCGCGGAGCGAATCCCGGCGAGGGGCGCTTCTAGATTGCGCCTGACATCGTTCGACAGCGCCTTCAACGGCGAGACATAGACAACCTGGGTCTCGTTGCGGAGGGTTCCATCGAGCCCTTGGCGCACGAGGGCATCGATCGCGGCCAGAAAAGCCGCGAGCGTCTTGCCCGACCCGGTGGGGGCGGCGATCAGCGCGTGGCTGCCGGCGAGGATAGCCGGCCAGGCCTCGGACTGCGCGTCCGTCGGCGCCGGAAAGCTGCGCTGAAACCACGCGGAGACGGCGGGATGGAAGAGTGAAAGGGGACTCACGGCATGGGCTTCTTTGCGAACACGCATGGCTGAGAATCGGTGTGACTCTACCCCTCTCCGCGCCGCGCCTCAGCAACTTTCGGTGCGGGCGTGGGGCCGGCGCCGGTTATGCGGGTATGTCAGACCGTTGACGCGTAAAGGTCTTTGTACCGCGCTCTCAGTAGGTTTTTTTGGACCTTCCCCATGGCGTTGCGGGGCAAATCATCGACGAATAGAACCCGCTTCGGCCGCTTGTACTTGGCAAGTCGACTGGCCAGCGCCGCGAGAACGGTTTGTTCGTCGATGTCGGTCTTGCCTCCTTTTACGACGATCGCAGTGACAGCTTCCCCGAAATCGGCGTGGGGAAGCCCGATCACTGCCGACTCGGCGACCCCGGAAACGGCGTCGATTTCGTTCTCAACTTCCTTTGGGTAGACGTTGTATCCCCCGGAAATCACCAGATCCGTGCTGCGTCCCAGAATCGATAGATAGCCGGATGAATCGAACCGGCCAAGGTCGCCGGTGATAAAAAAGCCATCGGCGCGAAAGTCCGTCCGCGTCCTTTCGGGCATTCGCCAGTAACCCTTGAATACATTGGGGCCTTTGACTTCGATCATCCCGATTTCGCCCTGGGCCAAGGCCTCACCGGTCTCGGGGTTCGTGACCCTGACCGAAACGCCGGGCAAGGGGAGGCCGACCGCGCCGGCTCGGCGATCTCCTCCATAGGGGTTCGATGTATTGATGTTTGTTTCGGTCAGGCCGTAACGTTCGAGAATCGCGTGGCCCGTGCGTTGCTGCCATGCGGCGTGGGTCTCGGCTAAAAGGGGCGCTGACCCGGAAACAAAGAGCCGCATATGCGCGGCCGTCGCTCGACTCAATTCCGGGTGACGAAGCAGGCGGACATAGAATGTTGGCACACCCATCATCGTCGTCGCGCGCGGCATCAGTCGCATGACCTCGCCGGCGTCGAATTTCGGTAGGAAAATCATCGAGGCGGCGGAGAGAAGGACAACATTCGTCGCGACGAACAGGCCGTTCGTATGAAAAATCGGCAGTGCATGGAGCAGTACGTCATCACGGCTGAATTGCCATAGGATGGTCAGCGCCAAGGCGTTGCAGGCCAGATTCTCGTGGCTGATCATCGCGCCCTTCGAACGCCCGGTCGTGCCCGAGGTGTAAAGAATGGCGGCGATATCGCCGGCCGCTCGCGAAGTATCGGCGAACGTCGCGGCGCGTTGCGCCGTCTTCGCCATGAATGAGCCCCCGCCCGATGCCTCCAGGGTCTCAACGGCCGTCCGGACACCCGACGCGATCTTTCCGATCCCCTCGAACGAACCGGGAGAACAGATCGTCAATCGCGGCTCCGCGTCCTGGAGGTAGTGCGCGACTTCGGCAAGCGAATAGGCTGGGTTGAGCGGTAGGTAGATTGCCCCGGCTCGAAGGCAGGCGAGATACAGCGCGATGGCTTCAGGACTCTTCTCGACTTGGACGGCCACGCGATCGCCGGGCGCAACACCAAGGTCGCACATGGTGTTTGCCATGCGGCCGGACAGGGCCAGGATCTCGCCATAGGAAATCCCGCGCCCGTCCCCGGTTTCGATGAAGGTCCGCTCGAGCGCGGGCATGCGCGAGCGGATCAACGAAAACAAATGGTTCATCTCGCGGTGGCAAGGATGGGTGAATAACGACCGCGAGGGCGCGGCGCAGCCGGCATATCAGCCTTCAAAAAAATCGGGGCGGCCGGAGGTATTCCTCCGCCGCCCCTTCGAATTCGCGGACAGCGAAAGCTAAACGATGCGGTGGTACCACAACAGCGACAGCATCGCTGAAAGCAGCGCCAGAACGACGGCCGCCGCGGAGAAGATCGCGGTGATTTCGGTTTCCTTGGTCTCGAGGGTAAATTTGGTGGACAGATTTTTGTACACCTCTTGAAGATCGGCCTCCGTGCCGGCCCGGAAATAGGCGCCGCGCGTAAGATCGGCAATGGTCTTGAGCGACTCTTCGTCGAGTTGCACCCGCATGGAGCGCCCTTCGAAACCAAGTATGGCGCCGGCCGGCGACCCGAAGCCAACCGTGAACACGCGGACTCCGTAATCGGCTGCCGTGCGGGCCGCTTCGATCGGGTCCACGCCGGTATTGGTCTGTCCGTCGGTAAGCACGATGATCACGGCGTTCTCGTGGCTGCCGGGCGGCACAGCTTGATGTGGCGGCTTTTCCTGCGAGGGGGCTTGTCCCAGCGCCTGGCCACGCCGCTGCTGTGGCTCGCGCCGCCCACCCGGTTGACGCAGATCGAACTCCTCATTCGGGAAGATCGTCTGGAGGCCAACAAGAATGCCGCTGCCGACGGCGGTCCCGCGCTGCAATTGGAAGCGATCGATGGCCGACAGGATGTCTTCATGGTTCTGGGTGGGCACCTGCACCATCATCGCCGTTGCGGAGAACGCAACAATGCCGATGCGCGTGTCACGAGGCTGATCGGTGACGAATGCCTTCGCCGCGGTCTGCGATGCCGTGATTCGGCTCGGATCGACGTCCGTCGCGCGCATACTGCCCGATACATCCATGACAAGAACCACGGTCTTGTGCTGGGAGGGCAGGGTAATCACGGCTGCGGGCCGCGACGTCGAAATGATCATCACGGTCAGCGCGAGAAGGAACAAGGTCGGCGGGATATGCCGCCTTATGCCTGGTCCCGCACCCATGGCGGCTTTCACCATGCTCAGATTGGCATAGCGAAGCGCGCCCTTTTTCTTACGGCGGAGCACCAGCAGATAGATCAGCACGAAGACCGGAACCGCCAGTAGAAACCAGAGCATGTCGCCCCAAAGAAACGTCATGGCACGCCTCCAACCTGTTTTTTTGTGCCGCCACCGGACATCCTGCTTCGGTGCTTCCGTAGATCGGCGAATCGAAGAATTGCATCCACGAGGTCGTCATCCGTCGACAATTCGATGGCATCGACTCCGGCCTGTTGTAATCCTGTGCGCAATTCGGTTTCACGCCGCTCCGCCTCGCGGGCAAAACGTTTGCGGAAGCCGCGGTCATGGGTATCCACAAAGAGATTCTCGCCGGTCTCGGCGTCGCGCATCATCAATAATCCAAGATCCGGCAATTCCATTTCAAGCGGATCGAAAACGCGCACCGCGAGCATCTCGTGACGCCGCGCGAGAAGCGAAAGCGGCTTGCTCCAGCCGGGCTCGCTGACGAAATCGGAGACCACGAACACCAGCGAGCGCCGCTTGATGATCTGAAACCCAGCCTGCAACAGATCGCGCAATTTGGTCGCGGGGGCCTGGGAAAGTTCGGGGCGGTTCATCAAGGTGTTGAGGATGTGCAGAACATGAAGCCGGCCGCCGCGCGCGGGGATCACCCAGTCGACGTTGCCGCCGTAGAAGACCGCCCCCACTTTGTTGCCGTGGCGCGT
>CANFCX010000029.1 GCA_947445225.1 Rhodospirillales bacterium | reverse complement strand
CCAGGGCTTCTTCCTCCGGCGTTCGCGGCCGTCGCGGCGGGCGGTTGCTGCGCGCGTTCCAGCCGCTGAAAAGATCGAAGAAATCGAAAATGTCGGGTTCGGTGCGATGAACCGCGCCGCGCCCCCGGGTTCCGATCGGCCAACTCGGCCGCCGGCCGACCATGTCGGCGCGCAATTCCGCCTCGATCTCGGCCTGGCTCATCCCGGAGTAATAATCCCAGGCGGCGTTATATTCGCGCACATGGTCGAGGCAGAACATGTAATAGCTGCCGAGGTCCAGGCGCGAACGCGGCGCGCGGAAGCTGCCTTCGGCCGCGCAGCCCGGATGATCGCAAGGCCGGGGCGATGCCTCGCTATCAAAGAAGGGGGCCTCCAGGGCCCTGATCCGGCTGCCGCGCATGGCCGGAAGTATGAGGCAGTCCTGCGGCGGCTGACAAGCCACCCTCCGACTTCGCTTTTGCTTGACGCGGCCCGCCGAATTCGCCTCTCGTAGCCGGGCCATGAGCCAGGAGCCATCATGATTGTCGCCGAGGCGATCCGAACCAAGCTGACCGAGGCGCTCAAGCCGGCGCGGCTCGACATCGTTGATGAATCCCACAAACACGCAGGCCATGCCGGGTCTCGGCCGGAGGGTGAAACCCATTTTCGCCTGATCGTCGTCGCCGCCGCCTTCGCCGGCAAAAGCCGGGTCGAGCGGCAGCGCATGATTCATCGATTGCTGGAGGCGGAGCTGGCCCAAAGAATCCACGCTCTGTCGCTGGCCACGCTGACGCCGGACGAGGCCAACGCCGCCGCGACCGGCAGTTAACAACGACGGATCAGGCGCCGGTGTAATGATTCGGCCAGAACTCACGAACCACTTCGCCGTCGCGGCGCAGGGCATGGCAACTATCGAGCAGGCTCGGATGAATGTCGGCCCGGATGCCGGCTTTCTCGCGGTCGCGCAGGGGAACGATGGTCTGCAACGCGACCGTGGCCAGCCGCCCGGCCAGTTCGATCAGGTGGGTACAGCCGCAGTTTCCACCCAGGCGCTTATGCACCTCGCGTTTGAAACCGGCCCGGATACGCAGGCCCTCGAGCTGCCGGAAAAGCGGCGCCGCACCGGAGCAGACCCGATAGGGTGCCGCTTCGGTCGCGGCCTCGGCGACCCGGATCGTCAAATCATCGTCGATCGTCAGCCGCAGCCACATCTCGTGAACCGCCTCCCCGGCCTTGACTTCGCCGCGCCAGGCGTTCACGAAATTATAGGTCTTCCGGTCGGTGAGATGGCCTTCGATGTCCCATAAACCGTCGCCGCGCCGGTATCCTTTGCATTCGATGCGGCGTTCATGAATGCCCTCGCGGGCGGCGGGCGCGGACAGGGGCATGGCGTGTCTCCAGGCTGCTTGGGGCGAATTATAAGCGGTCCCGTGCCGACAAAGAACGTGGCCATGACTCTCCGCGCCGGCAATGGTTAGGGGCGAAACAACGGCCGTAGCCGATGGGCTGGCGGCGCTCTTCGCCGGCGACCGGCTGGCGTTGGCCCGCGCGATCACCGCGGTCGAGAACGAAACGCCCGACGCCGCCGCGGTGCTGGCCGCGATTTTCCCGCGACTCGGCCGCGCCCGCGTCGTTGGCGTCACCGGCCCGCCGGGCGCCGGTAAATCGACCCTGGTCGCCGCTTATGTCGCCGAAGCCCGCCAACGCGGGCACCGCGTCGGTGTGATAGCGGTCGATCCATCGAGCCCATTCAGCGGCGGGGCGATCCTCGGCGACCGCCTGCGCATGGCCCGCCACGCCAACGATCCCGACGTGTTCATCCGCAGTCTGGCCTCGCGCGGCCATCTCGGCGGATTGTCGCGCACGACCAGCCGCGTCGTCGACGTGATGGATGCCGCCGGCAAGGACCTGATCGTCGTCGAAACCGTGGGCGCCGGCCAATCGGAGGTCGAGATCGCCGAACTTGCCGATGTGACGCTGGTCGTGGTCGCGCCCAATCTTGGCGACGAAATCCAGGCACTGAAGGCCGGGATATTGGAAATCGCCGACATCATCGTGGTTAACAAGGCCGATCTTCCGACCGCCGCGGGGAGCTACCACGCGCTTGCCTCGCGGGTGCCTCGGGACGGCGGTGGGCCCCAGGTGTTGCGCACCGTGGCGACCACCGGCGAGGGTGTGGCCGCGCTCGCCGATGCCGTGACGGCGGCCGCGGCGGCGGCCGGCCGGCGGACCCAGGGACCGGCGGCGCGGGTACGCCGGCTGCTCGCCGGGATAGCGGCGGCTCGCGTCAAGTCGCAATTCGAGACCATGGACGACGCCCGTGTCGACGCCATCTGCGCCGCCGTGCTCAAGGGGGAGTTGGATTTCGAATCCGCCGCTTCTCGGTTGATCGCCCTCGTCGGCGGCGCCGGGCGTTAAACCTCAACCTTCCGCGGCCTCGGCGATCGCGTCGTTGCGGGCGCGGGTTGCGCCGAGATTCGCCGGCGGTTTCAGGCGAAGCTGTGTCACCTGGTTGCGGCGCCGGCGCAAAATCTTGAAGCCAAATCCATGGAAGCGGAATTTCTGCCCGACTTCCGGGATGCGCCGCGCTTCGTGGAGAACCAGGCCGGCGATGGTGGTGGCCTCTTCGTCCGGCAAACCCCAATCGAATTCGCGGTTGAGGTCGCGGATGGTGACCTGGCCGTCGACGATATACGAACCATCGGGCTGCGGGCGCACACCCGGCAATTTCATGTCGTGGCCTTCGTCGATGTCGCCGACGATGTCCTCGATGATGTCCTGAAGCGTGACCACGCCCATCAACGCCCCGTATTCGTCGACGACGACGGCGAAATGCTCGCGCCGCTGGCGGAAGGCCTGGAGCTGATCGAGCAGGGTCGTGGTGTCGGGCACGAACCAGGGCGGCGACATGAGATCGGCGATGCCGATGGCGTCGACATTGCCGCCATGCAGCCGCAACGCCGGCAACAGCGCTTTTGAATGCAGCACGCCGACGATGTTCTCGGGCTGGCCGCGCCACAAGGGGATGCGGCTGTGCGGGCTGGCCAAGGCCTGTTCGACGATCGTCGTCGGCGGCAGATTGGCATCGAAGGAGACGACGTTGCGGCGATGGACCATGACCTCGCTGATTTCGACCTCGGCGAGGTCGAGGATACTGCGCAGCATCGCCCGTTCCTCGCGTGTCTCGGCGGCCGCTTCGCCATGCAAGGCGATGGCGCCGCGCAGTTCGTCCTCGGCGGTCTCGGCGCCGTTCTCCGCCGTGCCGGACCGCGAAACCCCCAGGATCGCGTTGACGAGGACATGAACCGCGTCGGCGATCGGCAGCAGGCCCGCCACGGTGACACGCAGAAAGGGAGCCAAAGCGAGCGCGACGCGATCGGCGCGGGTGAGGGCAAAGGCCCTGGGCAAAATCTCGGCGATGACCACGATGGCGATTGTCATCGCGATGGCGGCGTAGGCGATCCCGGCGGCGCCGAACCGCCCGACGAAGATCGCAGTGGCCAGCGCCGAGGCCGCGACATCGACGATCGTGTTGCCGATGCGAATGGCGGCGACGACGCGATCTTGCCTCTCGCGCAGGAGGTTCACGAGCGCCGCCCGCCGGTTGCCCTTTTTCTCCAGCGCGAGAAGACGGGCGCGCGAGGCGCCGGTCAACGCCGTCCCCGCGGCGGAGAAAGCCGCCGAGACTAGGACGAGCGCGACGATGGCGGTCGCCTGGAGGGATAACGTGGAGAGGCCCATCAGGCCGCGATCGCTCCGCGCAGCAGGTCGAGCACCGCGGCGGCGGGCACGTCGCGGGAAATGAACGCGTGGCCGATGCCCCGCGTCAGGATGAAGGTCGTGCGGCCGTCGACGACTTTCTTGTCCTGCGCCATATGGGCGAGCAGGGCTTCGGCGGTCCAATCGGGTCCGGCCAGGCGCCCGAGTTCGACCGGCAGCCCGATGGCGGCGAGGTGACGGCGCACGCGGGCGGCGTCCTCGGCCGGGCACAGACCGAGCCGTACCGACAGATCGAATGCCATGACCATGCCGATGGCCACCGCCTCGCCGTGCAGCAGGCGGTCGCCGAAACCCGATTCGGCCTCCAAGGCATGACCGAAGGTGTGGCCGAGATTAAGCAACGCGCGCCGTCCGGCCTCGCGTTCATCGGCGGCGACGATGGCGGCCTTCGCCGCGCAGCTCGTGACCACGGCGCGGATCGTCGCCGCGGTGTCGCCCGCGGCGACCTTGCGGCCCTCTGTTTCCAGCCAGGCGAAGAATTCGGCGTCGTCGATCAGGCCGTATTTGACGATTTCGGCGTAGCCGGCCAGCCGTTCGCGCGGCGGCAGCGTGGACAGAACCGCGACATCGGCGAGGACCAGGCGGGGTTGATGAAAGCTGCCGACCAGGTTCTTGCCGTGGCGTGTATTGATGCCGGTCTTGCCGCCGACGGAGCTGTCGACTTGGGCGAGCAAGGTCGTTGGAATTTGGATGAAATCGATGCCGCGCAGGACGATGCTGGCGGCGAAGCCGGCCAGGTCTCCGATGACGCCGCCGCCGAAAGCGACGACCACGGAGCCGCGCTCGATGCGGGCATCCAGCAACGCCTCGACGAGATTCTGAAGGTTCGCGAAATCCTTGGTCCGCTCGCCCGGCGGCAGGACAATGGCGCGCGATGTGATTCCGGCCGCCGCCAATGACCCTTGGAGCGCGGGCAGATGCAAGCGGGCGAGGTTTTCGTCGGTCACCACGATCGCGGTACGCGCCTTGACCGCCGCCTTTAGGCGCGCACCGGCTTCCGCCAAAAGCGCGGCCCCGACCAGAATGTCATAGCCGCGGGCGCCCAGCTCGACCCGCACCGAAGCGGCGTCGCTCATCGCGTCTGGGGCTCGGGAACCGTCGCCGGTCTGACGCCGCCCGGGAGGAGGCCCTCGATCGCGGTCATCACGCGTTCCACCGTCGCCTCCGGCGGGCCGTCGAAACTATCGACCGTGACGTCGGCGCCGGCATAGATCGGGTAGCGCTCCGCCATCAATTGGGTCAACACCTCGCGCGGCTCGCCATTTTTCAGGAGCGGCCGGTTGTTCCTGCGCCCGACTCGCCGCAGCAGGACCTCGATATCCGCCCGCAGCCAAACCGATATGCCCTTTTCGGCGACCTTGGTTCGGGTGTCGGGGTCCATGAAGGCGCCGCCGCCGGTCGCCAGCACATGGGGTGGGCTGTCGAGCAGGCGGGAGATGACGCGGCGTTCGCCCTGCCGGAAGGCGGGTTCGCCATGCCGCTCGAAGAACTCTTCGATCGTGCAGCCGGCCGCGTTCTCGATTTCCTGATCGGCGTCGACGAAGGGAAGATTGAGGCGAGCGGCCAAGCGGCGTCCGATGGCGCTTTTGCCGGCGCCCATGAGGCCGACAAGAACGATGGATTTTGTCATCGATGACGGACTAGGGTCGTTGGTCATCGATCCCGAAGGCGCGCAACGCGTTGAAAGCCCGGAGGGGAGCCGGTAAACTGCCGCCGTTTCGCCATGATTTGACCTTATCAGAATCATGGCGCGTTGTCGCCAGTGCGGTAGGCTAAGGATACGGGGGCCGCCCGGTATCCAGTACCTGGACATTTTTTCTAGCAAGATGAACAAAATCGGATTGACGGTTACCGCGGTTATCCTTGTCGGTCTTGTCGCCACGGTCGTCTTTCTCGCGACCTGGGACATTCCGGCGCCAACGGCGCGGGTTGAAAAGGTAATACCAAATGACAGACTGCCGCGCTAAAGCCACGCTGCGAGCCATGGCGGTCCTGGGGATCCTGTTCTCCGGTCCGGCCTTCGCGGCCGAGCTTGCCCAAACGGCGCCCCCGGTTCGACTCCAGGCGCCGCGATCGGTGACGCCCGAGGAGCAAAAGCCCGCCCCGGTCGCCGAACCGGCGCCCGGCCGGGTGGCGGAAAAACCCTTCGACGTGGCCCCGGCGCCGCCCATCGACATCGATTCCCTGGGTGCGCTCGACGAAGCGCGCGGGGGTTTCGCGGCATCGGTGTGGCAGGGTTCACAACGCCGCAGCCTTCAGGCCCTGCTGACCGCCCTGCCCAACGCGATGTCCTCGCCGACGTTGCGTTCCCTCAAGCGAAAATTGCTGATGACCGCCGGCAGTGTGCCCGAGGCCGCTTCTGGCGCGGCGGACATCAAGAGTTTCATGACGCTGCGGGCCAATGCCTTGTTCACGTCGGGTGAACTTGCCGGAAGCATGGAATTGATCAACGCCGTGCCCAGCCGCGGGGAACATCCCGACCTCGCCCGCATTCAAATCGAAGGCCTCCTGCTCGCCTATGACAACGCGGGGGCCTGTGCCTTGGCGCGGACCGCCATCGCCCGGTTTCAGGACGCCTATTGGCAAAAGGCGCTGATCTTCTGCCAGGCGCTGGCTGGCGACCATGGCAAGGCGGCGCTCGGCCTGGGCCTGCTGCGCGAGATGCAAACCGAGGACGATCCCGCCTTCGTTCGCCTGGTCGCCGCGCTCGGCGGCGACGCCAAATCGGTCGTGGAAAACTTGCCGCGGCCGCAGCCGTTACATCTGGCCATGTTGCGCGCGGCGCGGCAAAACCTGCCGCGCGACGCGTTGAATTCCGCCGATCTCGCCGCCCTTCGCATCGTCGCGACCAGCCCCAACGCCTCGCTCGATCTTCGCCTGGCCGCGGCCGAACGGGCGGAGGCGGCGGGTGTGGTCACGGCCGAGGCTCTTGGCCTGATTTACGACAGCGTGCCGTTCACGCCGGAACAACTGGGCGGCGCGGCCACCGTGGCGAATTTGGACGCCGGTCCCCGCGGGCGCGCGTTGTTGTATCGCGCCGCGCGCGTGCAGACCGCGCCCCCGGCACGGACGGTGTTGCTGCAACGCTCGCTGGGCCTGGGCAAGAAATGGGAGGAATACCTCACCGCCGTGCGCGTGACCCTGCCCATGCTGCTGGAGATCGCGCCCTCGGACGAAACGGTGACGTTGGCGCCGGTGTTGACCCGCGCCATGCTGGCGGCGGGGCGGCCGGCCGAAGCCCGGGTGTGGTTCGCGCAGGTGCAGGACGCGGCGAAGACCAAGGATGACGCGGCCAAGGCCGAGGCCGCGCTGTGGCCCTTGGTGCGCCTGGCCGCCGGCGACGAGGCCGGGCCGTGGGAGGCGCGGCGGCTGAAGGATTGGCTGGCGGCCGCGGTGAAGCCGGAGGACAAGGCGGCCATGGACCGCGCCGCTTTGTTGTTTACCCTGCTGGTTGCCGCCGGGGAAACCGTGGACGCGGCCGATTGGGCGCCGCTGATGGTGGATTTCAAGTTCCAGGATGCGGCGATGCCGCCGCCCTCCCTTTGGCTGGGCCTGCGCGCGGCGTCGCGGGCGGGCCGCGTCGGCGAAACCATCCTCGAATCCCTGGTCATGTTGGGCGACCGCTTCCCGCAAGCGAGCAGCCCTTATGTTCTCGCCGAGGCGCTGGGCGCCCTGCGTGCCGTCGGCCTCGGCGCCGAGGCCCGGGCGCTGGCCCTGGAAGCGGCGCTGGCCGCGGGACTGTGACCTGACGGTGAAACGCGCGGCGATTTCGCGCCACGTCGAAGCCTTCCTCGAAATGCTGGCGGCCGAACGCGGCGCCGCGCCCAACACACTCGACGCCTATCGGCGCGACCTCCAGGATTTCGCCGCGTTCCTGGCCAAACGCGGGCTGAGCCCCGAATCCGGCGATGCCAGCCATCTGCGGTCCTATCTCGCCGGGTTGGCGCGGGCCGGGCGTTCGGCGCGGACGGCGGCGCGGCGGCTGGCGGCGCTCCGCCAGTTCCACCGGTTCCTGGTCGCCGAGGGCGTGCGCGCCGACGACCCCAGCGCGACCGCCGACTCCCCGCGCCAGGGACGGCGCCTGCCCAAGGTGCTCGACGCCGCCGAAGTCGCGCTTCTATTGGCCGCGGCCCGGCGCGGCGACGGACCCGAAGCGATCCGCTTCGCGGCGATGGTCGAGCTGCTTTATGCCGGCGGGCTGCGCGTGACGGAATTGGTGGCGCTGCCGCTGACCGCCGCCCGCGCCGGGCGTTTCATGGTTCTGCGCGGCAAGGGCGGCAAGGAACGCATGGTGCCGCTGGGCGAGGACGCCCGCCGTGCCCTGGAGGACTATCTGGCGATCCGCGCCGGTTTTCTGCGCGAGGGCGAGACCTCACCCTGGCTGTTCCCCTCGCGCGGTGCGGAAGGTCATCTCACCCGGCGGCGGGTCGGCCAGATGCTGAAGGATCTGGCGGCGTCGTGCGGGATGGACCCGCGCCGGCTGTCGCCGCATGTCCTGCGCCACGCCTTCGCCACCCATCTGTTGGAGGGCGGGGCCGATTTGCGCAGCGTCCAGCGCATGTTGGGACATGCCGACATCGCCACCACGCAAATCTACACCCATGTCGCCGGCGACCGACTCAAGGCCCTGGTCGGCCGGCATCATCCCCTGGCGCGGCGCCCGGAAGAGGCGGCGACGGCGCCAGCTGGGCCATCGGTTGACAACAACACGGGCGCGGGCCATCAATCGGCGAAAGCACCGATCCCCTCGAGGCGCCGATGAGCTTCCGCATTGTCGAACAGACGATTCCGCGGCTGAACCGCAGTGAATTGGCGGTGCCGGGCAGCCAGCCAAAACTGTTCGAGAAGGCGGCGAAATCGGCGGCCGACATCGTTCTGCTGGACCTCGAGGATTCGGTCGCCCCGGACGACAAGGCGATGGCCCGCAAGAACGTGATCGCCGCGCTCAAGGACATCGATTGGGGTCGGCGCACCGTCGCGGTCCGCATCAACGGGCTCGACACCGAATATATGTATCGCGACGTGGTTGATATCGTGGAGCAGGCCGGCGGCAAGGTTGACCTGTTCATGATCCCGAAGGTGGGCACGCCGGGCGATGTCTATGCCGTCGATGTGCTGGTTAGCCAGGTTGAAAAGGCCATGGGCCTGCCGGCTCGCATCGGCATCGAAATCCTGATCGAAACCGCGCTTGGCATGATGAATGTCGACGCCATCGCCGGGGCCAGCCGCCGCATCGAATCCCTGCATTTCGGCGTCGCCGACTATGCCGCCTCGACGCGGGCGCGCACGACCAAGATCGGCGGCGGCAGCCCCGACTACGCCATGCTGACCGACGCCGAGCCCGGCGGCGAACGCCTCTCGCATTGGGGCGATATGTGGCATTATGCGCTGGCGCGTATCGTCGTGGCGGCCCGGGCTCATGGCCTGCGCCCGGTGGATGGGCCGCTCGGCGATTTCGGCGATGTCGATGGCTTTAAGGCGGCGGCGCGGCGCGCGGCGGCGCTGGGTTGCGAGGGAAAATGGGCGATCCATCCCACGCAGATCGCGCCGGCCAACGAAATCTTCACGCCGTCGGCCGCGGAAATCGACAAGGCGCGGCGCATTCTGGCGACGATGGAAAGCGCCGCGAAAGACGGCAGGGGCGCCATCGCCCTCGACGGTCGCATGATCGACATCGCCTCGATCAAACAGGCCGAGGCGCTGGTCCAGAAAGCCGACCGGATCGCCGCCGCGTGACGCCGAACGGATGACATGCCGCATTATTTGGACTTCGAAAAACCGATAGCCGAACTCGAGGGTAAGATCGAGGAGTTGCGCCATCTCGGCGGCGACAGCGGCGTCAACATCGCCGACGAGGTCGGGCGGCTCCAGGCCAAGGCCGAAAAGTTGCTGCGCCAATCTTATGGGCGGCTGACGCCCTGGCAGAAGGTGCAGGTCGCGCGCCATCCCGATCGGCCGCATCTTGTCCACTACATCGAGAGCCTGATCGATGAATTCACGCCGCTGGCCGGCGACCGCGCCTTTGGCGAGGACCGCGCCATCATCGGCGGCATCGGGCGTTTCCGCGGCCGGCCGGTGATGGTCATGGGCCAGGAAAAGGGCAACGATACCGATTCGCGGATCCGGCACAATTTCGGCAGCGCGCGCCCCGAGGGTTATCGCAAGGCCCGGCGGCTGATGTTGCTCGCCGATCGCTTCGGCCTGCCGGTGTTGTCGCTGGTCGATACCGCGGGCGCTTATCCCGGCATCGACGCCGAAGCCCGCGGCCAGGCCGAGGCCATCGCCCGCTGTGTCGAGACCAGCTTGTCGATCGAGGTGCCGTTCGTCGCCGCGATCATCGGCGAGGGCGGCTCCGGCGGCGCCATCGCCATCGCCGCGGCTAACAAGGTGCTGATGCTGGAGCACGCCATCTATTCGGTGATTTCGCCCGAGGGCTGTGCCTCCATCCTATGGCGCAGCGCCGAACACGCCAAGGACGCGGCCGACGCGCTCAAGCTCACCGCGCAGGACCTGTTGCGCCTCGAGGTCATCGATTCCATCGTTCCCGAACCCTTGGGCGGCGCCCATCGCGACGTGCCGGCGGTCATCCAATCGCTGGGCGATGCCCTCGAAACCGCGCTGCTCGAAATGAGCGAGATCAAGGGCGGCGTGCTGCGCGCCCGCCGCCGCGATAAATTCATCGAAATGGGCCGCGCGGGGCTGTCCTGACATGACCAGGGCCTGACATGACCATGGACGGGGCGGCGCCACCGCCGTGGAGCCGGGCCAATCCCAGCCCGCGTTATCGCGCGCTGGTCGAGCTGTATCGCGACATGCATGTCAACGGCGAACGCCAACTCGGTATTCCCGCCGACGCCACCTTCGACGGCCGCAGCCTGCCCCGCCAGGGACCGCGGATCAAGGCGCTGATCGATCGGTTCGGGGCCCGCACCTTGCTCGACTATGGCGCCGGCAAGGGCCGCCAATACGCCCCCATGCCGGTGACCGCGCCCGATGGGAAACAATATGGCGGCATCGTCGAATGGTGGGGCGTGGAGCGGGTAACCTGCTACGACCCCGGCTATCGGCCCTTCGACGCCTTGCCCGGCGGCACGTTCGACGGCGTGATTTCAACCGACATGTTGGAGCATTGCCCGGAAGAGGACATGCCTTGGATCGTGGGTGAGATGTTCGGCTTCGCCCGCAAATTCCTCTTCGCCAACGCCGCCTGCTACCCGGCGAAGAAACATCTGCCCACCGGCGAGAACGCCCATTGCACGATCAAGCCGCCGGAATGGTGGAAGGAATTGTTCGCGGCGGCGGGCGCCAAACAGCCCGATACGCGCTGGTGTGTGTTGGTCGAAACCATCAGCACCGGCCCCGATGGCAAAGCCAAGATCGTGGAAACCGCTATTCAGGGGTGACGGTCGCGGGCACCGAAAGGTGCCTCACGCCCAGGGTAGGTTTACGTCCCGATCAACCGAACCGGCCGTGGCAGTGTTTGAATTTCTTGCCCGAACCGCAGGGGCAAGGCGCGTTACGCGCGACGCGGCCCCAGCTTGCCGGGTCGTTGGCATCGACCGGCCCGGCCTTTCGGACTGGCGCCGGGCGCGGCTGCGCCGTCGCGTGCACTTCGGAGGCGCCGAAACCGGCATCGGCCATCGCCGGATCGCCCCGCGATTCGACCATCCGGCGCGGCGGTTGCGGCTGCGGCACCTGTTCAGGGCTGGTTGCCCGCAATTCGAGATGTGACAGGATCGAGGTGACGGTCTCGCGCAGGCTGACCAACATCTGCTCGAACATCTCGAAGGCTTCGCGTTTGTATTCGTTGAGCGGGTCGCGCTGGCCATAAGCGCGCAGCCCGATGCCCTGGCGCAAATGGTCGAGCTGGAGCAGGTGGTCCTTCCAAATCTGATCAAGGACCTGAAGCAAAAGGCTCTTTTCCGCCATCCGCATGATGTCGGCGCCGAAATTCCCGGCTTTTTCCGCCATCCTGCGGTCCGACGCGGTGGTGATGCGCTCGCGGATTTCCTGGTCGGCGATGCCCTCTTCCTTCGCCCATTCCACGATCGGCAGATCGAGCCCCAGGATACGCAGCGATTCTTCGTGCAGCGCCTTGATGTTCCACTGTTCGGGATAGGCGTTTTCGGGAATGCAGCGCGCCACGATGGATTCGATCATTTCCTGGCGCATGCCGGCGATGGTCTCGGAAACGTCGGCGGTCCGCATCAATTCCTTGCGCTGCTCGTAGATCTGCTTGCGCTGATCGTTCATCACGTCGTCGAATTTTAGCAGCTGCTTGCGGATTTCGAAGTTGCGGGCCTCGACCTTTTGCTGGGCCTTTTCCAACGCCTTGTTGATCCAGGGATGGACGATGGCCTCGCCTTCCTGGAGGCCGAGCTTGCGGAGCATGCCGTCCATGCGCTCCGAACCGAAAATGCGCATCAGATCGTCTTCAAGCGACAGGAAGAATTTGGACGCGCCGGGGTCGCCCTGGCGGCCCGAACGGCCGCGCAACTGGTTGTCGATGCGGCGGCTTTCGTGGCGTTCGGTGCCCACGACGTAAAGCCCGCCGCCGGCGAGCACGATCTTGCGCGCGGCTTCGACATCGGCGCGGATTTCGGCCTCGCGCCGGGTGCGGGCATCGGCGTCCTCGATGGTGGCCAGTTCCTGGCGCACGCGCATTTCGACATTGCCGCCAAGCTGGATGTCGGTGCCGCGGCCGGCCATGTTGGTGGCGATGGTCACGGCGCCGGGGCGTCCGGCCTGGGCGATGATATAGGCCTCTTGTTCGTGGTAGCGGGCGTTCAGCACCTGATGCGGGATGCCCTTGGCCTTGAGGCTGGCCGACAGCGCCTCGGATTTCTCGATGCTGACGGTGCCGATCAACATCGGCTGCTGGCGCGCCCGGCATTCCTCGATCAGCGTGACGATGGCATTGTTCTTTTCCTTGCCGGTGCGATAGACCTCGTCGTCGGAATCGGCGCGGATGCAGGCGACGTTGGTCGGAATCTCGACGACCTCGAGTTTGTAGATTTCGCCGAATTCGCCGGCCTCGGTCATGGCCGTGCCGGTCATCCCGGCGAGTTTCGGATAGAGGCGGAAATAGTTCTGATAGGTGATCGAGGCCAACGTCTGGTTCTCGAGCTGCACCTGAACATGCTCCTTGGCTTCCAGAGCCTGGTGCAAACCTTCGGAATAACGCCGTCCTTCCATCATGCGACCGGTGAATTCGTCGATGATGATGACCTTGTTGTCCTTGACGATGTAGTCGGTATCGCGGCCGAACAGCTTGTGCGCGCGCAGCGCCTGATTGACGTGGTGGACCAGGGCCACATTGCCCAGATCGTACAGCCCGCCGGCTTTCAACAGCCCGGCTTCGCGCAGCAAAAGTTCGATGTGTTCGACGCCGGCCTCGGTCAGGGTGACGGCGCGGACCTTTTCGTCCTTTTCGTAATCCTCGGCGATAAGATTGGGGATCAGGCGGTCGACATTGACATAGGCTTCCGAGGAATCGTCGGTGGGGCCGGAAATGATCAGCGGCGTACGGGCCTCGTCGACCAGGATGCTATCGACTTCGTCCACGATGGCGTAGCTGAATTGCCGCTGGACCATGTCTTCCAGCCGGAATTTCATGTTGTCGCGCAGATAGTCGAAGCCGAGTTCGTGGTTGGTGCCATAAGTCACGTCGGCGGCGTATTGCGCCCGCCGTTCGTCGTCGCTCAACCCATGGACGATGCAGCCGACCTTCAGGCCGAGGAAGGTATAGATGCGGCCCATCCATTCGGCGTCGCGATGGGCGAGATAGTCGTTGACCGTGACGACGTGCAAACCCTTGCCGGCCAAGGCGTTGAGATAGACCGGCATGGTCGCGACCAGGGTCTTGCCCTCGCCGGTTTTCATTTCGGCGATCAAGCCGCGGTGGAGCACGATGCCGCCCATGAGCTGCACGTCGAAGGGCCGTTGCCCCAGCGCGCGTTTGGCCGCTTCGCGCACGGTGGCGAAGGCATCGACCAGCAGGTCGTCGAGGGTCTCACCCTTGGCCAGCCGCTCCTTTAGCCAGGGCGTGCGCGCCCGCAAGTCATCGTCCGTCAGCTCGACCAGCGCCGGTTCGAGGTCGTTGATCGCGGCCACCAGGCGGTTGAGGCCCTGGACATAGCGATCGTTGGCGGTGCCGAAGATACGTCGGGCGATGGCGCCGAACATGGATGGAACCCCGAAGATTGGCGAAAAGCGCGGCAGCCGAGCGGCTCCCTGAGAGATAGGAGGAGGCCCGGCGTCTGTCAACGAGCGCGGCGCGGTAGCGTTTTCGTGACCGCGCATCGGCCCCGCGGCATCGATGCTTGTGCCCGGAACCCGGATATGCAAGATGGCCCCGACAGGCGGCGGGCGGCGCCGTGCCGTATGGGCGCGGCGGCCGCGTTTCCTGTGGGAGTTAGGGTCATGTTCAAGTCCTTCGCCTGCATCGCGCTGGTGGCGGCCATGGTGCAGGTGGCGGTCTCGCCCGTCCGCGCCCAGGCCATCCCCAATCTGGTTTCGCCGAGCGACGTTATCGTGGCCATCGTTGATGGGGCGCCGATCTTCCGGTCCGATGTCCTGGCGCTGCAATCCCAGCTCCCGCCGCAATTTCAGCAGATGCCGATCGAAGCCATCTATCCCGCGATCCTCCAGCGCATGGTTGATGGAAAACTGTTGGGATTGGCCGGGCGTAAGGAAAATCTCCAGAACGACGCCGATGTAAAGAAGCGGGTCGCCGGTTTCGAGGAACGTGTGCTCCAGGAAGTTTACCTGTCGCGCCGGCTCGATCCGCTGTTGACCGAAGACGCCATCCGCAAGCGGTACGAAGCGTTGATCAAGGAGACGCCGCCGCGTTTGGAGATCAACGCCCGTCATATCCTGGTCGAGACCGAGACCCAGGCGAAGGAAATCATCGTCGATCTGGACAAGGGTGCGGATTTCGCCGAAACGGCCCGCAAACGTTCGCTCGATCCGGCGGCGCGGCTGGGCGGCGATCTGGGCTTTTTCGGACAGGATGAAATGGTCCCGGAATTTTCGACCGTCGCCTTCGCTCTGAACGATGGCGAGCACACCAAGAACCCGGTCAAGACCCAATTCGGTTGGCACATCATCAAGGTCGAGACGCGCCGCATTTCCGCCATCGCCCTGGACGACGTACGCGAGCAAATCGTCGGCGACATCCAAGAGGACATGATCAAGACCGAGGTCGGCAAGCTGCGCGAGACGGCGAAGATCGAGTTGTTCAATCTCGACGGCTCGCCGCGCCCGCCCGAACCGTTGCATCTCGCCCCGCCCCGACCGCGCTGAGGGCCGCCGCCGCGACCGCGGCTATTCCCCCCGAGACCGCGCCAAACCCCAACCTTGCCAATGGCTTGCCATGACCGAACCGTCGCCGCTCGCGCCCGCGCGTTTTCCCGATTTGCCGGTCATATCCGGCGTGCGCCTGAACACAATCGCCGCCGGCATCCGTTATAAGGGCCGCACGGATCTGCTGCTCGCCGAACTGGCGCCGGGAACCACGATCGCCGGCACCTTCACCCGTTCGCTCACCGCCTCGGCCCCGGTCGAGTGGTGCCGGCGCGGCGTGAAGCGCGGTCGCGTGCGCGGCATTCTGGTTAACGCCGGCAACGCCAACGCCTTCACCGGCATCGCCGGGATCGCGGCGGTCAAACGCACCGTAAGCGAAGTCGCCAAACGGCTCGGCTGCAAACCGGAGGAAGTCTTCACCTGCTCGACCGGCGTCATCGGCCAGCCCTTGCCGGCTGACCGCGTGGTGTCGGCGCTGGACGATCTCCATCGCGGCCTGGCCGCGGGTGGCTTCGACCGTGCCGCTCGCGCGATCATGACCACCGACACCTTTCCCAAAGGCGCCACCCGCACCGCGACCATCGGCGGCGTGACGGTGACCATCAACGGCATCGCCAAGGGATCCGGCATGATCGCGCCCGACATGGCAACCATGCTTGGCTTCGTCTTCACCGACGCCGCGATTCCGGCGAAGGCCTTGCAGGCCATGTTGACCCGCGCCACCGATCGTTCGTTCAATTGCATCACGGTGGACGGCGATACCTCGACCAGCGACACCCTCCTTTTCTGCGCGACCGGAACCGCCGGCAATCCCAAGGTGGCGGAGGCCGGCGATCCCCGCCTCAAGGATTTCCGCCGCGCGCTGGAAGAGGTGATGATCGATCTCGCCCAGCAGGTCGTGCGCGACGGCGAGGGTGCGGCGAAATTCGCCACCATCGCCATCACCGGCGCCGCCTCTAACAAGGCCGCGCGGAAGATCGGCCTTTCCATCGGCAATTCGCCGCTGGTCAAGACCGCGCTCGCGGCCGGCGACGCCAATTGGGGGCGGCTGGTCATGGCCGTGGGCAAGGCCGGGCAAAAGGCCGACCGCGACCAACTCACCATCCACATCGGCGGCGTGCCGATCGCCGCCGCCGGCGGCCTGGTCGACGGTTACGACGAAACCCCTGTCGCCCAGCATATGAAGGGGCAGGAGGTTCTCATCGAAATCGATGTCGGAATCGGACGGGGCAAGGCCGTTGTGTGGACCTGCGACCTGACCCACCGCTATATCGACATCAACGCCAATTACCGAAGCTGAGGCCATGGCGGCCGGCGCTAACCCCGTGGTGTTGGTCGCCGCCGTCGCCTTGATCGACGCCGATGGGCGGGTGCTGCTCGCCCGCCGCCCGCCCGGCAAATCGATGGCGGGGCTGTGGGAATTTCCCGGCGGCAAGGTCCAGGACGGGGAGACGCCGGAGGCCGCCCTGATCCGCGAAATGATCGAGGAGCTGGGCATAACGCTGACCGAAAGCTGCCTCGCGCCGTTTACCTTCGCCTCGCATCGTTATTCCGATTTCCATTTGCTGATGCCGCTCTATCTGGCGCGGCGCTGGACCGGCACGGTCACGGGGCGCGAAGGCCAGGAACTGGCCTGGGTGCGCCCGCTGCGGCTCGCCGATTACGATATGCCGCCGGCCGACAAACCGCTCGTGGCCATGCTGCGCGACGTCCTCTAACCAGTGCGGTCGCCCTGGACCCATTTGTAAGGGGCCTTGGGGCGTAACGATCAGGATTGGCGGTGGGTGGCTGGTTCGTAGAGCAATTCGACGACGCCTAGGGCGCGGGGTTTGGCTTCGAGCAGGCGTAAATCCACGGGCGCCGAGTTTTCGAACAGGCGAATGCCGGTGCCGAGCAATGTCGGGATGACGAACAACTCGATGCGATCGACGAGACCGCGCGCGAGGAACGCTTGCAGCGACTTCGCGCCGCCGAACAGCCAGACATCGCCGCCAGATGAACGCTTGAGGCTCGCGGCCAGGTTCGCCACCTCGCCGCGCCACGCCTCCACCCCCGGCCGCGGCGCGTCGAGCGGCGTGGAGGTCATCACGATCGTGCGCTTGCCGGCATAAGCCCAGGGTACGAAACCCAGCGCCTGCTCATACGCGGCCCGGCCCATGACGATGGTGCCGATGGTGGCGAGAAATTCGTCGAACCCAAAAGCCTCGGCCGGAAATTTCTCCAGCCACGCGACGCCGCCATCGCTGGACGCAATGAACCCGTCGAGGCTGATCGCGAGATAAAGGCGGAGGCGGGCGGGCATGGAATAATGTTGTAGCCCAAGCGGCGAGTTATGACACCGTGCGACGACGGCCGATGTCGGGTTCTTGGGGAGACCAAGATGCGGAGGCGGCGATTCCTTTGGCTTGGGCTGGCCGGCGCGGGCGCGGTGTTCGCCGGCGGCACGACGTGGCGGGCCTTTTCCGCGGACATGGCCCGCGCGCGCCAGCGCACGCGTGGAAGGAGCACGGTCTTTCGCAGCCGCTTCGGCGCCATGGAATACGCGGTCGCCGGAGCCGGGCCGCCGGTGTTGATGATCCATGGGACCGGCGGCGGGTTCGACCAGGGGCTCGATTTCGCCCAGCCCTTGAGCACGGCGTGGCGCATTCTCGCACCCTCGCGGTTTGGTTATTTGCGCTCGGCCTTCCCGGAGGACCCGTCATCGGAAAACCAGGCCGATGCGTTTGTCGATCTGTTGGACGAGCTTGGCATCGACCGCGCGGCTATCGTCGGCGGATCGGCCGGCGCCCTGTCGGCGTTACAATTCGCCATCCGTCACCCGAATCGTTGTGGCGCGCTGGTCGCGTTGGTTCCGGCCACCTTCGCGCCCGGCCGGCCACCCGTAAGGCCGCCGAACCCGCTGGCCCAGGCGATCATCGAACATGGCCTCAGATCGGATTTTCTATTCTGGTCGGTCATGACCCTGAACGAGGACGCGATGATCGGCGCGTTGCTGGCCACCAATCCGGCTTTGGTGCAAGCAGCGGAGCCAGGCGAGCGCCAGCGCGTGTGGTCGATATTGCGCGACATCCTGCCGGTCAGCGACCGCGCCCAGGGCATTCTGAACGACGCGCGGCTCGCCTCCGATCCGGCGCCGATGGCGCTGCACGACATTCGCGCGCCGACCCTTGCCGTGTCGCTCGAGGATGACCGCTTCGAGACGTTGGCCGCCGCCCGTCATATCGCGACAAGTGTGCCGGGCGCGCGACTGGTCTCTTTTCCGTCGGGCGGTCACGTCTGGGTCGGCCGCGATCGCGAGGTCTTCGCCGCGGTGAGTGGGTTTCTCTCGGCCTCCGCGCGATGAGCCGCGAACCGGGTTATTAGCGCTTCGACTTGACCGGGGGTGCGGCGCGGTCGCCGGTCTTGATCTCCGCGGTGTCGAGCGCGGTCGCCAGCCTCGCCTTGGCGCTGCCGGGCGCGAGCGGCTGGGGCTGCGTGGGTGAGGGCGCCCAGGCGGTGATGTAGATGGCCTGGAACGTAGCGGGCACGCGTTCGTCTTTGTCCTCGAATTTCTGCGTATAGAGCGCGGCGGCGGTGGTGAACACGCGCGCCGGCGTCAGGCTGCGCCGCCTTTCGCCGACGGCGTTGGCCTCGCCCATCGCCCGCAGATCGCGCATCAGAGCGAAGGGGCTGGCGAAGGTCACGTTGATCGTATCGGCATCGACCATGGGCAGCGCGAACCCCGCCCGTTGCAGCAATCCGCCAAGATCGCGCACCGAGGCGAAAGGCGACACGCGCGGGCTCACGCCGCCTGTTGCCCGCAGCTCCCCCTCCAACAAGGTCCAGCGCAGCTCGTGCAGCGTGTCGCCGCCGAACATGCTGGCGAGAAACAACCCATCGGGTTTGAGCGAGCGCCTGACCTGAACCAGCGCGCCGGGAAGGTCGTTGACCCAGTGCAGCGCGAGATTGCTGATGATCAGATCGAAGGCGCCCGCCCCGAAGGGCAGGCACTCCTCGTCCGCCGCCAGCGCCAATCCGGCGCCGCCCCGGCTGGCCACGGCGGCCAGGTGCGGCGACAGATCACATTGCACCAGCGTCTCGATGCCCCCGCGCCCGTTCACCAGCCCGGCGAGCAGCCCGTCATGGCAGCCGAGATCGAGGGCGAGCGGAAAACGCGGCCGGATTTCGTCGAGCCGCTCCACCAGCCGCGACCCGATTTCGCGCCTAAGGAAATCATGGTCGCCGGCCCTGGTCGCCGCGCGGTCGCGGAAACGCCGCACCGCGCGGCGGTCGAAGGGCATGGGAACATCGGCCACGGCGCCACTATCGCATGGCGGCGGGTCGCGAGAAACGCCCCGTTCTAACCGCGCTTGCGCGGCGCTGGTTTTTTCGCGGCACCGGGCGCGGGTTTGGGCTTGATCTTTTTCGCCGGCAGCGCCGAGGCGAAGGCCAGGCAACGCTCCGACCATTTCTTCAGCGCCGCGTCCGTCTTGGTCCCCGGGGGCGCGACGTAGACATATCCTTCCATGGGGCGGCCGCTGAAATCCATGGGGCGGGCGGCGGGTTCGGCCAGCGCCGCCGCGTGTTGATCGGGTCCGACGCGCGCCATCAGGTCGCTCTTGATGACACCCAAGAACATCTTGCCGTCGATCATGAAGGCGATGCCGCCGAACATCTTTTTCTCGGTGACGCCCTTGCGTCCGGCAAGGGTCCGGCGGATGCGTTCGGCGAGGGCTTCGTCGAAGCTCATGATTGAAACTCCGTCCGATGTGTTGCCGCCACCCTAGCGCATCGCCGCCGCCGCGCGAAGGCCGGCCCTGGCCCGCTTTCACCCCATGGGCGTATGATGCGAACCGCGTTAACAAAGAAGGCGCCACGGCCATGCCATCGCTCCGGTCCGCCGCTGTCTTGCTGGTTCTGGCCGGGCTCGGCTCGACCTTCGGCCATCCGGCCCCAGCGCAGACGGCCGCCACCGCCGGAGCCGGCTGCCTGGCGCTCGACCCGAGATTCACCGCGGGATTGGATTTCGGCGCGGCCGAACGTCAAGCCCTAGCGCAAGCCTGCGCGCGAATACCCACCATCCGGCAGAGGGCGGCGACGATCGCGATCGTCGATTCGCGGGGCCAGGCGGTCCGTGATTCGGTCTTGCGTATCGAGCAGACCAATCACGGCTTTGCCTTTGGCGGCCACCCCAACGAAATCGCATCCGGCGCGGTGCGGGCCGCGGAATCGCCGCTCTACGAGGAACGCTTTTTCGGCCTGTTCAACCACGTCGTCTGGGGTTTCATCTGGCGTATCTTCGAGCCGGTTCGCG
This sequence comes from Rhodospirillales bacterium, assembly GCA_947445225.1. Lineage (GTDB taxonomy): Bacteria > Pseudomonadota > Alphaproteobacteria > CACIAM-22H2 > CACIAM-22H2 > SHVT01. Next base: position 4,683 of record CANFCX010000029.1, on the reverse strand, counting down.
GCAGCCCCCGTTACGATTTCGCCGAGCGGTCGCTGCAATGGGCCGAGCGGTTCGGCGCGACGGTACGGGCGACGCCGCTCCTCTACACCCAGTGGAATCCGCCCTGGTTCGTCGAGATCGCCGACCCGAACGAACGCGCGCGGCTTGCCGAAGCCCGCGTGCGGGACATGATGACGCGGTATCGGGGCAGGGTGCGCGCCTGGGATGTCGTCAACGAAACCAAAAACACTGTCTCGCTGGTCGGCATGATGCGCGGCCAACAGATGATCGCGCCGACGTTCCCCGAGGGGGCCGTGCGCGGGATCGCCGATTACGTTGACCCCGCCTTCCGCTGGGCGCGACAGAGCGATCCCGACGCCGTTCTCTTGATCAACGACAACCGGATCGTCAGCGGGCGGCAACGGGACAAGGTCGAAGCCATTCTGCGCGAGCTGAAACGCCGCGGGACGCCCTTCGACGCAATCGGGATTCAGACCCACATGCGGGAGGAGGGCCGTGTCCCGCTCGATCGCGTGCAGGAAGGCCTCGACCGCCTCGCCGGTTATGGGCGCCTTCGCTTGACCGAGGTCAGCGTGCCCTCGCGTCCGCAACGGCCCGAGGAAAACGTCTTCGACGGCGCGCCCTGGCCGGGCTGGACGGAAGAGACGCAGGCGGGCTACGTCGTGGCGTTGTACACGCTGGCCTTCGGGCATCCCGCGGTCGATGAGATCACCTATTGGTCGATGACCGAACGCCGGAGCGATCCCCCGACCGCGACGACCGGGCTCTTGCGCGAAGACCTGTCGCCGCGACCGGCCTATTTGGCTCTCCACGAACTCCTGCGCGGGACATGGTGGACGCGCTGGAGCGGCCGTACCGACAATGCCGGCCGCGTGCGGTTGCAGGCTTTTTATGGCGACTACGACCTTGTGGCTAACCTGCCGGACGGGCGCGAGGTCCGGGTGCCGTTCACGATCGACGGGAAGGACGCGACCATCGTCCTAGTCCTCCAATAAGGGTCCTGGCTCGACGGTTCGATTATTTCGAAATTCCGGCGGCGGCGGCCAGGAATTCGATCAAGGCCGAGGCGTCGCGGCAGGCCTCGGCAAAGGTGTCCATGAAACCGGGCGCGCAGACCTGGGCTTCGGTGAACCGGGTCATGGCGTAGAAATCCTTGCGCTTAATGTCCTCGATGAAGCGGTGTTCGGGGTCGTAGCCGGCGGGGGCGCGTTTCAGGCCGCCGCCCTCCAGCTCCGTACGTTTCCGCACAGCCGCCCACGCCGTGGGTTTGGCGACGATGCGGTCGCGGATTTGCGCGAGCACCGGCGGTTGTGGCCCGTGGATGCCGCCGCCGCCCAGGCGCTCATCGGGGCCGAGATGGATGTAGAAACCGGGCAGGCCGAAATTCCGGGGGTGATCGCGATGCGGAAAAATCGCGGCGACGGCGGTCTTGTAGGGGCTTTTGTCCTTGGAAAAGCGTGTGTCGCGATGGATGCGGAACAGTGAGCCGCCGGTCTTGGTCGGCAGGGCGACGAAGGCGGGCGCGATCTTTTTCAGCCGCTCCCCGAAATCACCGATGAAGCGCAGCATCGGCTGCTCGACGTGATCGAGGTAACGCGGCTTGTTCTCGGTGAACCATTCGCGGTTGTTATTCTCTTCCAATTCGCGAAAGAAATCGAACAACCCGCGCCCGAAATAACCGCCCTGCGCTTTCGCCATGCCGCCTCGCGATCGGGTCGATTCGCCCCGCCGACAATACCGCAAAGCCGTCCTCGCCCGAAAGCCCGCCCGGGCACCCGGTGCCATGCGGTGGTTGACAGTCTTGACGGAGCGCGGCTCCATTTGGGCATGCAAGCTATGGCATTGCTGCGGGGGGCGTTGGGCGCGGCCGTCGATGCGGTTCTGCCGCCGCGCTGTTTGTCCTGCGGCGGGGCGGTGGACCGGCAGGGCGGGTTTTGTCCGTCGTGCTGGGCTGGGTTTTGCTGGCTCGGCCCGCCGCATTGCGCGGTCTGCGGGCTGCCCTTCGCCCACGATCCCGGCGCCGACGCCCTGTGCGGCGCGTGTCTCCGTAAACGGCCGCTTTTCGCCCGCGCCCGCGCGGCGTTGCGTTACGACGATGCCAGCCGGCGCCTGCTGCTGGCCTTCAAACATGGCGACCGCCTCCACATCGCCCCGCCTTGCGCGCAATGGCTGGCACGGAGCGGGGCGGAGCTTCTCGCCGATTGCGACCTGATCGCGGCCGTGCCCCTGCATTGGACCCGGCTCGCGCTGCGCCGCTACAACCAGTCGGCGGTGCTCGCCAACGCCTTGGCCGCGCTTACCGGTGTTCCTTGCGTGCCCGATCTCCTGATCCGCGTCCGGCGCACGCCATCGCAGGGTGGGCTGAACCCGGCCGAGCGGGCGGCCAACGTCAAACGCGCCTTCCGCCTGCATCCGCGGCGGCGGGATGGGGTCGGCGGACGCCGTATCCTGTTGATCGACGACGTTTACACCACCGGCGCCACGGTTTCCGAATGCGCCCGGCTGCTCGTCGCAGGCGGCGCGGCGCGAGTCGATGTCCTGACCCTGGCCCGGGTCACGCGCAATTGAAGGGAACTCAAGACTTGCGGCGGACCGGGGTGCGGACTTAGGTATAGTGTCCGTATTCGTCGAAGGAACCGGATCGATGGCGCAAGTCGAAATCTACAGCTCGCCTTTCTGCGGGTATTGTTACAAGGCCAAGAGCATCTTCAAGAAAAAGGGCGTGGCCTTCGTCGAACACGACGTGTTCACCGATACGGCCAAGCAGGACGAGCTCGAAAAACGCTCGCCCGGCCGCACCAGCCTGCCGCAGATTTTCATCGACGGCGCCCGGATCGGCGGCTGCGACGATCTGATGGCGCTCGACCGCGAAGGCAAACTCAACCCGATGCTGGGCATCGCCGCGTGAGCAATTCTTTCCGGGTCGCCTGCGTCCAGACCAATTCGGCGCGCGAGGTCGCGGCCAATCTCAAGGCGGTGGGGCCGCAGATCGAACGCGCGGCCGGGCAGGGTGCGGTGTTGGTCTGCCTGCCCGAAAACGTCACCATGATCGAGCCCAAGCCCCGGCAACATCTGGCCAAAGCCGAGCCGGAGGAGAGCCATTCCGGCCTCGCGTCCCTGCGCGAGATGGCGGCGCGGCACAAGATTTGGCTACTGGTCGGCTCGCTATCGGTGAAGGTGGGCGAGCGCATCGCCAACCGCTCCTATCTCCTCAATCCCGACGGCGCGACGATCGCGGCCTATGACAAGGTGCATCTGTTCGATGTCGATCTGGCCGGCGGCGAATCCTATCGCGAATCCGACACCATTCGCGCCGGGGACAAGGCGGTGATCGCGCCCACGCCCTGGGGCCGGCTCGGGATGACGATATGTTACGATTTGCGCTTTCCGCAGCTCTACCGCGCCCTGGCCAAGGACGGGGCGGATTTCATCGCCATCCCCGCCGCCTTCACTCGCACCACCGGCCGCGCCCATTGGCATGTGCTGATCCGGGCGCGCGCCATCGAGACCGGCTGTTACGTCTTCGCCCCCGCGCAATGCGGCGAACATGCCGAGGGCCGGCTGACCTATGGCCATTCCCTGATCGTGTCGCCCTGGGGCGAAATCCTGGCCGATGGCGGCGAGGGTGTGGGGGTGATTACCGCCGACATCGACCCGGCCCGGGTGGCCGAGACCCGGCGGATGATCCCCTGCCTGCGCCACGACCGCCCGTTTTCGGGGCCGTCGGCACCTCTACGGGCGGCGGGCGAATAAGGTCGGCGACGGGCGCCACGTCGTAATATCGGCTGCCACATCCGCCAAATTCTCTCCTGCGGCGTCCGTGTCCGAAATGGCCTCAGTTCGATAATTTCGCCGGCTTGCGCCCGCCCGATGCGACATAGGTCAGGGTCGGCTTCTGCCACGATTGGAAAACGACGCGGCCATTGGCGTCGCGGATTTGAAAGGCGTTATAGGCAATCCTTTCGCGGTCGAGCAGCGATTTCGCGGTGGCCACGGCATTGCCAACCAGCGGGCCGGGCGAATCGATGCTGCGAACGACTTTGGGACGATCGCGATCGTCCCAGTCGAGGTCCACCATCTCGATCGTGAACATGACATCCCTCATGCGACGTTCGACCATAACGCGTGGAATCCCTTACCGAAACCCGACCCCGTGCCGCAATCCTGCCATATTGATCTGGTACGGGCGTAATGGCCTTCATCAGGCGGTCGGTTGCGGCCAATTTTCCTAGATGTGGTATAGATTTGTTGCTATTTACTCAACAGCTACGAGAAGTGTTATTCGATGGCCGGTCATTCCCAGTTCAAGAACATCATGCACCGCAAGGGCGCTCAGGACGCCCGCCGCGGCAAGCTGTTCACCAAGCTCATTCGTGAAATCATGGCCTCGGCGCGCGTCGGCTTGCCCGATCCCGCCGCTAACACCCGCCTGCGTTCGGCGATCACCGCGGCTCGCCAGGCCAACATGCCGCGCGACACGATCGAACGCGCGGTCAAGCGCGGGGCCGGCGGCGGCGATGGCGCCGATTACGAAGAGGTCCGTTATGAAGGCTACGGCCCAGGCGGCGTCGCCTTGATCATCGAGGTCCTGACCGACAACCGCAACCGCACGGCCGCGGAAATCCGCGCCGCGCTCACCAAATATGGCGGCAATCTCGGCGAAACCAACAGCGTCAGTTTCAT
>CANFCX010000028.1 GCA_947445225.1 Rhodospirillales bacterium | reverse complement strand
TAATTCCGACAAGTTCGGACTTTATCCGAAGCGCCCGCGTGAGTTCCGCCTGGTCGTGAACTTCAATCAGCACATCCATCGCCAAAGAGTGCGCCGCCGACGCCAGCTCCTCCGCCTGCGCGTCCCCGAGCGCGGCCATGATCAGGAGGATACAATCCGCGCCGAGGGCACGCGCCTCGACGACCTGATAGGGATCGAGCATGAAGTCCTTGCGCAAGACCGGCAAATTTCCCGCCGCGCGGGCCTGAGCGAGATCGTCGTCCCTGCCCTGAAAATAGGGCTCGTCCGTGAGCACGGACAGGCAGGACGCGCCGCCGCGTTCATAGGCTCGGGCGAGGGCCGGGGCGTCGAAATCGGCGCGGATCAGGCCATGGCTCGGCGACGCCTTCTTGATTTCGGCGATGAGCGCATAACCACCCGCGCTGACGGTGGCGCGCAATTTGCGGGCGAAACCGCGGACGGCGGGGGCCCGGCGTGCCGCGGCCTCGACGTCTGCCAGCGGCCGGGCGGCCTTGCGGCGCTCGATCTCCTTCAATTTGTCGGCGCATATGCGCGCGAGGATGTCGGTCATGCCACTATCTAATCAAACCGATTTTCGGTTGGTGATCTCGATCAACCGATCGAGGGCGGAGCGCGCGCGACCGCTGTCGATCGACGAACCGGCGAGCGCCGCACCCTCTTTCAGGTCGCGCACGCGATCTGCGACGATCAGCGCCGCGGCGGCGTTGTACAGGACCACATCACGGATGGGTCCGGGCCGACCGTTCAATACCTCGCGCAGCATGGCCGCATTGGTTTGCGGGTCGCCGCCCTTGAGTTGGTCCAAACTGGCGCGCGGCAATCCGGCCGCTTCCGGTGTCACCTCGAAGGTGTCGATTCGGCCGTTCTTCAACTCGGCGACGAAGGACGGGCCAGTGGTCGTCAATTCGTCCATCCCGTCGGCGCCATGGACGACCCACGCATGAACCGAACCGAGATTCGCCAAGACATTGGCCACCGGTTCGACCCAGCGCTTGGCGAAAACACCAACGAGTTGACGCACGACCAGGGCGGGATTGGAGAGCGGCCCAATCAGGTTGAAAATCGTCCTTATTCCGAGTTCGACGCGGGACGGTCCAACATGCCGCATGGCGCTGTGATGGCGCGGCGCCATCATGAAGCCGACCCCGGCCTCGCGGATCGCCAACGCCACCACGTTTGGGTCCACATCCACGTTCACGCCCAGAGCCGTCAGAATATCGGCCGAACCCGATTTCGACGAAAACGCGCGGTTGCCATGTTTGGCGACGGGCACGCCGCAACCGGCGACAACGATCGCTGTTGCGGTTGAAATGTTGAAGCTACCCAAGGCGTCGCCCCCGGTGCCGACTACGTCGATGGCATCCGTCGGCGCTTCGACGCGAAGGGCCTTCGCCCGCATGATGCGGGCAGCCGCGGTGATCTCCTCGACCGTTTCGCCGCGCACGCGCAAGGCCATGAGGAACGCCCCGATTTGAGCCGGCGTGGCGTTCCCGGTCATCATGATGTCAAAGGCGGTTTCCGCCTGTTGCCGCGTCAGCGTCTTACCATCGGCAACCAGCGCCAACAGCGGTTTCAACTGCCCCATGTCGGCGGTCATCGCGTCTCCCGAGGGCGGGAATCTGCGCGATTCCGTTTGTAGAGCATGGCCATCCCGGCGGTTCCTGTGTGAAAGGCTTATAACAGGTCCATTCCGAGGGAAAAAGCGGCGCGACCCACCCGCGGTCTGCAAAACGCCGCCTTGACCTTCCCATGACTGGAAGCCACATAGTCAAACCATGGAAGTCGCCAACCTAGCGCCCGCAACCGCCGCGAAGTCACGCCCGAGCGGAACGACCGTGTCGCTTCCGGTCGAGGGAATGACCTGCGCCTCCTGCGTCGCCCGGGTGGAGCGTGCATTGCTGCGTGTCGCCGGCGTTGGGAAAGCATCGGTCAATCTCGCCAGCGAGCGTGCGGATATCGAATTCGAGGCTTCGGTGACCGGGCCGGCGGCGTTGGCCGCGGCGATCGAGGCCGCGGGCTATACCGTTCCCAAGCGCGAGATCGATCTAAAGATCGAGGGCATGACGTGCGCTTCTTGCGTCGGCCGGGTTGAACGTGCGCTCCAACGCGTGCCCGGAGTTTTCGCGGCCGAGGTTAATCTCGCCAACGAGCGGGCGCGCATTACGCTGGCTCAATTCGGCGTGGCGGCGGCTGATCTCGTGAAGGCTGTCGAAGCCGCGGGATTTGGCGCCAAGCCGGCGTCCGAGGGTGCCGCACAGAGCGAGGCCGACGAGGAAGTCGAGGCGCAACGCAAGGCCCGCCGCGAATTCATTCGCCTCGACATCGCCGCCGCACTGACCCTTCCGCTGGTCTTCGAGATGGTCCTGCACCTCATCGACCGGCCGCTGGGATTGCCGGGCTGGCTGCAATTGGTGCTGGCTACGCCGGTGCAGTTTTGGATTGGCGGCCGCTTCTATGTCTCCGCCTGGAAGGCTCTAAAAGCCGGCGCGGGCAACATGGATTTGCTCGTCGCCCTCGGCACCTCGGCGGCCTATGGCTTGAGCGCCTATTTGGTCGCGACCGGCGACGAACATCATTCCTCGCTCTACTTCGAGGCCTCGGCGGTTGTCATTACGCTTGTCCTGCTTGGCAAATATCTGGAAGGGCGGGCCAAACGTGGCACGACGGCCGCCATCCGGGCGCTGATGAAGCTGCGCCCCGACACGGCGCGTATCGAGCGGGATGGAATCGAGCGGGACGTCGCCATCGATGACGTGCGTTTGGGCGATATCGCCGTCATCCGGCCCGGGGAGCGAATTCCCGTGGATGGCACGGTGATCGAAGGCGAAAGCAACGTCGATGAATCGCTGATCACCGGGGAAAGCCTGCCGGTGGCGAAGGCTCCCGGACACGCCGTTACCGGCGGAGCCATCAATGGCGAAGGCCGGCTTCGGATCACCACCACCGCTGTCGGTGTCGCCTCGACCTTGTCCCGCATCATAAAGCTGGTCGAAGGCGCGCAAGCGAGCAAGGCGCCGGTCCAGAGACTCGTCGACCGCATCAGCGCGGTCTTCGTCCCGATCGTGGTGGTTCTTGCCGCCATGACCTTTATTGGGTGGTGGTTTTTCACGGCCGATCTCGAAGCGGGCATGATCGCCGCGGTTTCGGTGTTGGTCATCGCTTGTCCGTGCGCGATGGGCCTGGCCACGCCGACGGCGATCATGGTCGGCACCGGCGCATCCGCCCGCGCCGGAATCTTGATCAAGGACGCCGAGGCATTGGAACGGGCCTACCGCACGTCGATTGTCGTCTTCGACAAGACCGGCACGCTGACCGAAGGCCGGCCGGCCGTGACTGAAATCATCGCGGCGGCGGAGGACTCGGAAAAGGTCCTGACGCTGGCTGCGTCCGCCCAACAGGGCAGCGAACATCCCTTGGCGAGTGCCATCCTGGCCAAGGCCCGCGATGCCGCCCTGGCTTTGTCGCCGGTTGTCGATTTCCGAAGCTTGCCAGGCCGGGGGATCGCCGCCCGCGTTTCGGGGCGCGATCTGCGCATGGGCAATCGCCGGTTGATGACCGAAATCGGGGTCGATCTCGGCTCATTCGAGACCGCGGCCGCCGCTCAGGAAGAACTGGGGCGCACCGTGATGTGGTTGGCCGAGGCCACGCCGCCCCGATTGCTCGGCCTGATCGCGGCCGGTGACCCACCCAAGGTAACAGCCGCCGCGGCGGTTCGCGCCCTGCAACGCCTCGGCATCCAGGTCGTTATGCTGACCGGCGACAATCGGCGCACGGCCGCCGTCATAGCCGGCAAGATTGGAGTCGATCGTGTCATCGCCGAAGTCCTGCCCGAGGGCAAAGCCGAGGAAATCGCGCGTCTGCGCGCCTCCGGCGCCGTGGTGGCCATGGTCGGCGACGGCATCAACGATGCGCCCGCCCTGGCCGCCGCCGATGTCGGTATCGCGATGGGCACGGGAACCGATGTCGCGATGCATGCCGCCGGCATCACCATCATGCGGGGCGATCCCGCGTTGGTCGCGGACGCGCTCGACATCTCGCGCGCGACCTACCGAAAAATCGTTCAGAACCTATTTTGGGCGTTCATCTACAACGTCATCGGAATTCCGCTGGCGATCCTTGGCCTACTCAGTCCCGTGGTCGCGGGTGCGGCGATGGCGTTCAGCAGTGTCAGCGTGGTTACGAACTCCCTGGCTCTCTCCCGCTGGCGCGCCCGTTCGTGAGTGGGACTCGGCTATGAATATCGGCACGATCGCGCAGAAATCGGGAGTTCCCGCCAAGACCATCCGTTACTACGAGAGTATCGGCCTGATTCCCTCGGCGAGCCGCCGGCCCAACGGTTATCGCGATTTCGATCAGGACGATCTGCAGACCCTGCGTTTCATTCAGCACGCCCGCGGTCTCGGTTTTGCCGTAAAGGACGTGGCGGATCTCCTCGCCTTGTGGCGGGAAAAGAAACGCGCGAGTGCCGATGTGAAGGCGCTCGCCATGCGTCATCTTGAAAGCATCGACCGAAAGATCGCCGAACTCGGCACGATGCGGCGCGCCGTCGAACATCTTGTACATCGGTGCCATGGCGACCATCGTCCGGAATGCCCAATTCTGGAAGACCTCGCTGGTGACATCAACCATGCCTAGCCGACCCGACCCGCGGAGCCTGACGTGAGATTTTCGCGGCTACGCCATTTGCGGCCTGGAGTCGCCCTGTATGTCGTCATTTGCGCGGCAGCCCTGCCGGTCGGGATGACGATTGGGGCGGTTTTTCGCGACATCGCCGGGCCAGGCGATCAGCCGAGGGTCGTGGCTGTCATCGATACGGTCCCCGCGCTTGCCGGTGCCGACGACGCGGCTGCCGATGAACCAAGGGATCTCCCTGTGTTGCTTTCGGCGGTTCCGTCGTCGGCTCCGCCGCTCCCAAGCGAGCCGGCGGCGCCGGAGGTGGTTGGAGTTCAGCCCCCGTCCTGGCTGGCGAATGCCGTCGTCTCAAACCCGCCACCCGGGCATTCACTGATAGCCATCGTGATCGACGATCTCGGACTGGACAGACCGCGGACCAGGCGAGCGGTGGCGCTCAAAGGACCGTTGACGCTGGCGTTCCTCCCCTATGCCGCCGAGCTTCGGGCCCAGACGGCGGAGGCGAAGCAGGCCGGACACGAATTGCTCGTTCATATGCCGATGCAGCCGCTCGACGAACACAACAATCCGGGACCGGGCGCGCTAACAACCGAACTTGACGAAATCGGCCTTCGCGAACGCCTGCGGGCCGGCCTCGACCGCTTCTCGGGGTATGTCGGAATCAACAACCACATGGGCAGCCGCTTCACCTCCGATCGCAAGGGCATGGAGGTCGTGATGGCCGAATTGAAGGCGAGGGGCTTGTTATTCCTCGATTCGCGGACCAGCCCCGGCAGCGTCGGCCTCGGCGTGGCGCGTTCGATGGGTGTGCCCCATGCCGGCCGCGACGTCTTCCTCGATAACGATCCGTCGCCCCGAGCCGTCGCCGACCAACTCGCGATCCTCGAAGCGCGCGCACGCCAGCAGGGCGCCGCCATTGCCATCGGCCATCCCCATGACGGCACATTGGAGGCCCTTGGCGCGTGGATTGAAACCCTGGGCGAACGCGGATTTACACTTGTTCCCCTCAGCACCATCGTCCGCCTCGGTCAGAGGCAGGAGAAAGGTTGACCTTCCTGGCGCGGGAAGGCTGATTCTATTTGTCGCGCTCCAACCAAGGAGGACGTTCATGACGACATATCGCGTGGAAGGCATGACCTGCGAGGGGTGCGTGAAGTCGCTCTCCAACGCCATCGCCAAAGCGATGCCGCAGGCAAAAGTGCAAATCGATCTCGATCAAGGGTTGGTTGCCATTGACGGCGCCAGCGACGACGGCCGGATGGCCACACTTGTCGAAAACGCGGGTTTTACCTATCAGGGCGTCGCCGCCAAGTGACGGCTCCTAAATTAGGCCGTCGATCACGCGCTGATTGATTTCGACACCCAGTCGCCGGCGGATGGCGGCGGCGAATTCATTGACGAAGTCGTTGCTCATGGCGGTGGTCAATTGCTCACGCACCCGTCTTAAGCCCTCCGCGTCGGTCGCGGGATCGGCGGGTTGCACATCCCTGAGCCTGGCAACAAAGTAGCCGTTATTGCCAGGTGCCGCGGTTGTGTCCCCGGGTTTCATGGCAAATAAGCGAGCGACGAGATCGGCGGTTGCGCCTGATTCGGCATCGGCCCGACCGCGCACGATGGGTTTGGTGACTTGGCTGGAGAAGCCCAGCGCTTGCGCGACGGCATTCCAATCCTCGCCCGCCAAAATCCTGGCATGGAAGGCCTCGGCTTTGGTCCTTGCCGCCTCATCGGCGACTTTTATCTTCCAGGCGGAAACGATGGCGGGACGCACCTGGTCGAGAGGCCGGCGGGCGGCCGGCGTAATTCCAGTCACGCGGACCATGAAATAGCCGCCATCGCGGCCTTCGATCAGCCCGCTCTCCTCGCCTTCACTGGTATTGAACGCTGAGTTCAACACGTCGCGATACTGGGTCAGGCGCGGATCCGGCGTGCCGTCCGGCTGCAGGCCACCGCGATCGATCGCGGCGACTTTGAACGTCGGCAGGTTCAGTTTGGTCGCCGACTCCTCCAGGGTCGCACCGCTCGCCAATTCATCCTCGAGCTGGTTGGCTAGTTTGCTCGCCGTTTCGTCGGCCAGACGCGCCAAGATATCCGCGGTCAATCGTTCGCGCACTTCGTCGAGCGCAGGCTGTTTCGATGGCATCACCTTGACCGCTTTGATCACGTGCCAGCCTAGCGCGCTTTTCAGCGGCTCCGCGACACCGCCTTCGGGCAAGGCGAATACCGGCGCCGCCAATTCCTCCATGAGATCGCCGCGATTAACCCCGCCCAGCGCGACCGAGTCTTTGTTCTGCGCGTTGACTTCGGCGGCAACTTCGTCGGTTTTCCCGCCTTGCTTGAGTTTGTCGTACGCCAGTTTGGCGGTGGCCTCGTCGGGCAAAAGGATCTGCTCGATCTCGCGGCGCTCCGGCGTACGCAGTTCATCCAGGCGCGATTCGTATTCGTCCTTCAGTTGTTCCGCAGTGACGACCGCGTCGCGCCTGACCGATTCGAGCGTGATGGCGACCACGGTCAATGCGCGATAATCCGGGGCCATGAATTCGGCCGCGTGCGTTTCGTAGTGCTCCAGGATCGTGGCTTCGTCGGGGTCGTTCGCCGGCCGCAAGGGCAGCGCATCGAGGTGGGCAAGCTCCGAGACACGGCGTTCATTGCGGTACCGGTACAGCGATTCGGCGAGCCGGCCCGGCGACTGAATCCCGGCGGTCAACGCACCTGTGAGCTGCGCGCGAACCATATCCCGCCGCAACAGGGCGACGAAACGGTCCTCCGTCAGATTGTTGTTCCCGAGGAGCTGGGCGAAGAGCGAGCGGTCGAATCGGCCCAATGGACCGCGGAAACGTGTGTCCTCGATGATCCTCTTCCGAATGACCTCTTCGGGAACGATGATCCCGAAATCTTGCGCGGCATGGTCGAACACGGCGGCCCCGATCATTCGGTCGAGCACCTGGTCCATCAAGCCAAGTTGGCGGGCCTGTTCGGTATCGAATTCGCCGAAAACGCCGCGCAGCCGGGCGACCTCGGCCCGAAACTCATCGCTCAATTGGGCCGGCGTAATCTTGATGTCGCCGACGGAAGCGGCCGGAGCTTCGTTTTGGATGCGGATGATGTCGCCCACGCCCCACACGGCGAAGCTGGCGATAAGCAGGCCGAACAAAAGCTTGGCCAAAAATGAAGCTGCCGTGCTGCGGAGCGCCTGGAGCATTGCCTGAACCGTTATCCCTGATCGATCGACTGGAATAAATCATAGGCTCCTTCGACCTTTCCCGGCAACCGGCTTGCGACCGCTTGTGGCAACCCGCATGGGCCTATGCTAAAAGGCCGGCTTCATTGCCAAGCAGAGGAAATCAGCCGATGGCCGCGCGGCCCATGCCGTTGATCGCGGGCAACTGGAAGATGAACGGCCTGCGCCGCGAAGGGATTGCCTTGGCCGAGAGCATCGCCGCCCGGGTAACCCGCGAGCCGCCCCAATGCGAAGTTCTGGTGTGTCCGCCCGCGACCTTGCTGCAGGAAGTGGCCGCGGCCCTGCGGGGCCGGGCCGTGGCCGTCGGCGGACAGGACTGCCACGCACAGCCGCGCGGGGCGTTTACCGGCGATGTATCCGCCGCGATGATCGCCGACGCCGGCGGCACCTATGTCATCGTGGGTCATTCGGAAAGGCGCACATTGCATGGGGAGTCCGATGAAACGGTCAAGGCGAAGGCCGGCGCCGCCCATGCCGCCGGCCTGGTCGCCATCGTTTGTATCGGCGAAACGGAGAAAGAGCGGGATGCGGGAATGACGCTGGATGTGCTCTCCCGGCAGATGACGGGATCGATCCCGAAAGGCGCGACGGCCGCCAATACCGTGATCGCCTATGAGCCGGTGTGGGCCATCGGCACCGGCCGAACCGCGACTCAGATCGAGATCGCGGAGGCCCATGCCCATATACGGCTCGGTTTGGCGCGACATGTCGGCGAACCCGGTCGGGCGAAGATTCTATATGGCGGCTCGGTCAAGGGCACCAATGCCCTTGATATCCTCGCCGTGAAAGACGTGGATGGCGCGCTCGTCGGCGGCGCCAGCCTGACAGCGGAGGAATTTTGGGCGATTATCCGGGCCTGTCCGGTTCGGCAGGCGGCCGCCGCTCTCCAATAGAGACGACACCCTAGTTCATGAGGAATTGAACCGAAGATGACGACGATATTATTGGTCATCCACCTGATCATCGCCCTCGCCATGATCGTTGTTGTGCTGATTCAGCGCAGCGAAGGCGGCGGTTTGGGCATCGGCGGCGGCACGACCGGCGGCCTGATGACCACGCGCGGAACCACCAATCTGCTGACCCGGGTCACGGCCGTCCTGGCCGGCTGTTTCATGCTGACCAGCCTGGTGCTGGCTATCTTGGGCGGCGGCGGGGCGGAGAACCGGCCACGATCCATCGTCGACCCACCGACCTCCGCGACCGGGCAGCCAGCGGCGCCGTCCATCCCCGCCGCGCCGTCAGCGCCGACCGCGCCAACCGCGCCAACCCCTCCTTGAACCGCTACTTTGCACCCCGGGGGCCCGTTTCGCTTTCGGGGCTACGCGGCTTTGCTGTAGATTGAGGGTCCATGGCGCGCTTTATCTTCATCACGGGCGGCGTGGTTTCCTCACTGGGCAAGGGCTTGGCTTCGGCGGCGCTGGGGGCGCTGCTCCAGGCTCGCGGCTATAAGGTGCGGCTGCGCAAGCTCGATCCCTACATCAATGTCGATCCGGGGACGATGAGTCCCTATCAGCATGGTGAGGTCTACGTCACCGATGACGGCGCGGAGACCGATCTCGATCTCGGCCATTACGAACGGTTCACGGGCGTTGCCTCCCGTCAAAGCGACAACATCACGACTGGGCGCATCTATTCGAATGTGATCGCGCGCGAACGGCGCGGCGATTACCTCGGCGCGACCGTGCAGGTGATTCCGCACGTCACCGACGCGATCAAGGGGTTCATCACCGCCGAGACCGGCGACGCCGATTTCATCCTGTGTGAAATCGGGGGCACGGTCGGCGACATCGAAAGCCTGCCTTTTCTCGAATCGATCCGCCAGCTGGGCAACGAGCTGGGCCGCGAGCGGACGTTGTTCGTCCACCTGACATTGGTTCCGTACATTCCGTCGGCCGGCGAATTGAAGACCAAGCCGACCCAGCATTCAGTGAAGGAACTGCTCGGCGCCGGCATCCAGCCCGACATTCTTCTGTGCCGGTGCGAGCAGGAAATTCCGGTCTCCTCGCGCAAGAAGATCGCGTTGTTCTGCAACATCCGCGAGGCCGCTGTCATCCCGGCGCTCGACGCCCGCACCATCTACGAGGTGCCCCTGCGCTATCACGAAGAAGGCTTCGACCGCGAAGTGTTGCGGCATTTTGGGATCGACGCGACGAAGCAGGAACCCGATTTGTCGCGCTGGACCGAAATCGAAAAACGGGTGATCCATCCGGAGGGCGAGGTGCAAATCGCCATCGTCGGCAAATACACCAATCTGCTGGACGCCTACAAATCCTTGGTCGAGGCGCTGACCCATGGCGGCATCGCCAACAACGTCCGCGTCAAGCTGAACTGGATGGAAGCGGACAATTTCGGCAAGGGTGGCGCCGACCAGGATTCGCTCGCGGGCGCACATGCGGTCCTCGTGCCGGGCGGCTTCGGCCAGCGCGGTTCGGAGGGCAAGATCGCGGCCGTGCGTTATGCGCGCGAACGCCGCGTGCCCTATTTCGGCATCTGTTTTGGAATGCAAATGGCGGTCATCGAAGCGGCACGCGATCTCGCCGGGATCGAGGGTGCGAGTTCGACCGAATTCGGCCCCACGCGCGAGCCGGTGGTTGGATTGCTCACGGAATGGGTGCGCGGAAACGCCCTCGAACGCCGGTCGGTGGGGGACAATCTCGGCGGCACCATGCGCCTCGGCGGCTTTGAATGCGATCTAAAGGCCAACAGCCGAGTCGCGCAAATTTACGGCGCGGCGCGGATTCGCGAACGCCACCGCCACCGTTACGAAGTAAATATCAATTACAAGGAACGGCTCGAACGCCACGGGCTCGTCTTTTCCGGCATGTCGCCGGATGGTCAACTGCCGGAAATCGTCGAAATTCCGGACCATCCCTGGTTCATCGGCGTGCAGTTTCATCCCGAACTTAGATCGAAGCCCTTCGATCCCCATCCGCTCTTCACGTCCTTCGTCAAGGCCGCGGTCGATCAGAGCCGCCTGGTATAGCCGGCGCCCATGATCCCCCCACGGTCTGTCCGCATCGGCAATTTGACACTCGCCAACGATCGCCCGCTGACGCTCATCGCCGGCCCGTGTGCGCTGGAGAGCCGGGCTCACGCGATGGAGGTCAGCCATGCCCTGGTCGAATTGACCAAACGGCTCGGCATCGGGCTGATCTACAAGACCTCCTTCGACAAGGCGAACCGCACGAGCCTCGATGGCGACCGCGGCCTCGGCATGGGCCAAGGCCTACCGATCCTCGCGGAGATTCGGGAGCGGTATGGTTGCCCCGTCTTGACCGATGTCCACGCGGCCGATCAGTGCAAACCCACGGCGGAGGCGGTCGACGTTCTGCAAATCCCGGCCTTTCTGTGCCGCCAGACCGATCTTCTGGTGGCGGCGGGGGAAACGGGGCGCGCGGTCAACGTCAAGAAAGGCCAATTTCTGGCGCCGTGGGACATGCAGCATGTCGTCCGCAAAGTGGAGGCAACCGGCAATCTCAACGTCCTGGTCTGCGAACGGGGCGCCAGTTTCGGATACAACACGCTTGTCTCGGATATGCGGTCGCTGCCGATCCTGGCCGAGACCGGTTGTCCGGTCGTGTTCGACGCGACGCACTCGGTGCAACAGCCGGGCGGCCAAGGCGGCAAGAGCGGCGGACAACGCCAATTCGTTCCGGTATTGGCGCGTGCGGCCGTTGCCATCGGGGTGGCCGCGGTGTTCATGGAGACCCATCCCAATCCCGACCGGGCGCCCTCCGACGGTCCGAACATGGTGCCGCTCAAAGCGATGCCGCAAATCTTGTCCGAATTGATGGAATTCGACAGGCTGGCGAAGGCAAGGCCGCTCCGCCTCGCCTGATGACGGAAACCAAAGCAGGGACTTAAAGACGATGACGGCAATAGTCGATATCCGCGCCCGAGAAATCCTCGACAGCCGCGGCAACCCGACCGTCGAGGTCGACGTCGTTCTCGAAGACGGTTCGCGCGGTCGTGCCGCCGTTCCCTCGGGTGCATCCACCGGGGCGCACGAGGCCGTCGAGAGGCGCGACGGCGGGGCTCGTTATTTGGGCAAGGGCGTGCGGCAGGCCGTCGATGCCGTCAACGGCGAGTTATTCGACGCGTTGTCGGGAATGGACGCCGAAGATCAAGTGGCCATCGACCGCGTCATGATCGGCCTGGATGGCACGCCGAACAAATCGAGGCTGGGTGCCAACGCCATACTCGGGATCAGCCTGGCTTTGGCCAAGGCCGCGGCGGCGGCGCACGATGTACCGCTCTATCGCTACGTTGGCGGGGTCAACGCTTGCGTCCTGCCAGTGCCGATGATGAACATCATCAATGGCGGCGCCCATGCCGACAACCCGATCGACGTTCAGGAATTCATGATCCTGCCGGTCGGTGCGTCGACGCTGCAGGACGCCTTGCGTGTCGGCGCCGAGGTGTTTCACACGCTCCGCCGCCGGCTGAAGGATGCGGGGCACCTGACGAATGTCGGCGATGAAGGCGGCTTCGCGCCCAATCTGTCCAGTTCCGACGAAGCGCTCGGCTTCATCGTAAAAGCCATCGAGGCCGCGGGTTTTCGACCGGGCGAGGATGTTGTCATCGGCCTCGACGTGGCGGCTACCGAACTTTTCGAGAAGGGGCGGTACAATTTGGCCGGCGAGGGGCGCAACTTGGATGCCGCCGGTTTGATTCGTTATTACGAGGACCTCGTCGGTCGCTTCCCGATCGTGTCCATCGAAGACGGCATGGCGGAAGACGACTGGTCCGGCTGGAAGGCACTGACCGACGCTTTGGGAAAAAAGGTAAAGCTCATCGGCGACGACCTCTTTGTTACCAACCCGAAGCGGCTGGCCGAAGGCATCGCTCGCGGCATCGCCAATGCCGTCCTCGTCAAGGTCAACCAAATCGGGACCCTGACCGAGACCCTGGAGACCGTCGCCATGGCCCATCGTGCGGCTTATGCCGCGGTCATGTCGCACCGTTCCGGCGAAACCGAGGACGCGACGATCGCCGATCTGGCGGTGGCGACGAATTGCGGTCTGATCAAGGCGGGCGCGCCGTCGCGGTCCGACCGCGTCGCCAAATATAACCAGCTCCTGCGGATCGAAGAGATATTGGGGCCGGCGGCGCGATTTGCCGGGAGCGGCGCGCTCAACCGTTAGCGACCTGCTCAAATCCTAGGAATCCTGCCGAGTCGCAAGGGTTGACGCGACCGCCGGTCTGTGATTCGTTGGCGCGGTGCTGATCCTTGCCGAATTACGCCACCGCTTTCGCTACGTCGTCGGACCGGTTATCGGTTTTTGCGTCGTGGCCTATTTCCTCTACCACAGCGTAGAAGGCGACCGCGGCATCGTGGCGTGGCAGCAGCTTCAAGGCCAAATCAAGGTGGCGCGTGATTCGTTGAACACGCTCACCGCCGAACGCGCGGCGCTCGAACGCCGCGTCTCGCTGCTCCGGGCCGACCACCTCGACCCTGATTTATTGGAGGAACGAGCGAGGCTCGTCCTCAACTACCTACACCCCGGCGAGGTCGTTGTCCTCTATCCGAAGACCAACGACCTCGGCGAATAGTATCGGTCCTAATTGGCGGTGACGCCCGCGGCCTTCAGGATCGGCGTCCACCGGGCGACTTCGCTTTTCACCAGTTCGGCGAGCGCCGCCGGCGAACGGCCGGCCCTATCCGAGATGACGCCGCCAAGATCGAGCAGCCGCTTGCGGGTGTCGGGGTCGTCAAGCGCCTTGACCAGGGGCGTCGTTGAGCTTGTCGACGACCGCCTTTGGCGTGCCTTTGGGCGCAAACAGGGCATTCCACGCGGTCACCTGAAATTCAGGCAGACCAGCCTCTTTCGTCGTCGGCACGTTGGGCAGAGCCGGCGAACGTTCGGCCATGGCGATGGCATAGGCCTTGATGGTGCCGGCCTTGACCTGTTCGACAAGGTTGACGATCTGGTCGCACATGTAATCGACCTGCCCGCTCACGAGATCGTTCAAAGCGGGACCGGTGCCGGTATACGTGACCAGGGCAGGTTTGATGCCGAGCTGCACATTGAGCATCGTGCAGGTGGTGTGGGAAACCGAGCCGAGCCCGGCATGGGCCTCGTTGAGTTTGGGGCCGTTGGCCTTCAGGTATTCGACGAATTCCTTCAGATCCCTTGGCGGCAGCGCCTTCTTTGAAACGATCAATATGGGCGTGCCCGCGGCCATGCCGATGGGCTCGAAATCGCTGGTGGGGTCGTATTTCAAATTGGGATAAAGGGCCGGCGCGGCGCCATGGGTGCCCATGTGCCCCATCATGATCGTGTAGCCGTCGGGCTGCGCCTGGGCACCGCGGGTGATGCCGGTGGTGCCACCGGCGCCGGCCACGTTTTCGATGACAAGCTGCTGGCCGAGTGTCCTCGACATATTGTCGCCGACGATCCGCGCGATCACGTCGGTGGGCCCGCCCGCGGCAAACGGCACGATCACGGTGATCGGTCGGGTCGGGTAATTCTGAGCCTCGGCGATACCGGCCGAAAAAGCGATCGTGGCCAGCGCGATGAGAATTCTTTTCATGGTTCCAACCTCCCGGTGTGCCGTCGTTGTTTCGGCAGCGCGACGGTCGGCGGAAAGGATACCGTCCGCGTTCAGTCGTGAAAAGCCTGTTGGCGTCCGCGCCGCACGGCCGGCAGGATGGCGAGCGCAAGAACAATGACGGCGAGCACGATAAGCACGCCGGAAACCGGGCGTTCGATGAATGTCATGAAATCGCCGCGCGCCAGGATAAGAGCCTGCCGAAGTTTTTCCTCCAGCAACTTGCCGAGGACAAAAGCGAGCAGCAGAGGCGCCGGCTCGAAGCCGAATTTGTGCAGGCAATAACCGAGGAAACCGAAGGCCGCGGCCAGCAACACATCCGTCGGGCTGTTGTTGATTGAGTAGATGCCGATGCAGCAGAAAATCAGAATCCCGGGAAACATCAGGCGGTAGGGAACCTTCAACAGGCGCACCCAAATTCCGATCAGCGGCAGGTTAATGATCAGCAGCATCAGATTGCCGATCCACATACTCGCGATCATTCCCCAGAACAGATCCGGCCGCTTGGTCATCACCAGGGGACCGGGAATGATCCCGTGAATGGTCATGGCGCCGACCATCAACGCCATGACCGCATTTGGCGGGATGCCAAGGGTGAGCAGGGGAATGAACGCGGTCTGGGCGCCGGCATTGTTGGCGGCCTCGGGGCCGGCGACGCCTTCGATCGCGCCGCGGCCGAACCGAGACGGATCGGCAGCGATCTTCTTTTCCAGGGAATAGGAGGCGAATGGCCCGAGGACGGCGCCGTTGCCGGGCAATATTCCAAGGATCGCGCCGAGGCCGGTGCCGCGAAGGATGGGCAGGGCGCTCTGCTTCAATTCCCGCCAAGACGGCAGGAGACGGCCGATGGCGCGATGGACGACATCGCGGGACTGTGGTGTGTCGAGATTGCGCAGGATTTCCGCAAACCCGAACAGACCCATCGCCAGCACCGGGAAGTCGATTCCCGAGGATAGATCGGCGACGCCGAAGGTCAGGCGTTCTTCTCCGGTCTCGAGATCCGTGCCGACGGTCGATAACAAGACGCCGAGGACGACCATGGCGATCGCCTTGAGGACCGAGCCGTGGGCGAGAACCACCGCGAAGGCGAGTCCTAGAAACATCAATGAGAAATATTCGGCGGGGCCGAACAACATGGCGAGCCGGGTCAGAGGTATTCCAAGCGCGGCGATGACCAAAGTCGACACCGTCCCGGCGAAGAATGAGGCAAGCGCGGCGACTCCGAGAGCCACACCGGCCCGGCCTTGCCGCGCCATCTGGTGTCCGTCGAGCACGGTGACGACGGAGGTCGCCTCACCCGGAATGTTGACCAGAATCGCGGTTGTGGAGCCGCCATACTGCGCGCCGTAGTAGATCCCCGCGAGCATGATGAGCGCCGCCGTCGGATCGAGATGAAAGGTGAACGGCAGCAACATCGCAATGGTGGCGATCGGACCGACGCCAGGAAGCACGCCGACGAGTGTGCCGAGCAGGCAACCGAAGAAGCAAAAGGCCACGTTCTGAAGTGATAGGGCCGTCGCGAAGCCGAGGCTGAGATTGGTAATGAGGTCGCCCATGAACCGGCCTCAATAACCGATCAGCCAGGGCGCGATCGGAATGGGCAGGCCCAGCAGGGCCTTGAACAAAAGAAGGCAAAACGCCGTCATTGCCGCGCAGAAGATCAAGGCTTCGCGCCACCGAGTTTCGGGGCTGGCCAAGGTGCTCAAAATCAATGTGAGCGGCGTGGCGACCGCGACGCCCAGCGGGCGAACCGCGAAGCCGAAGAGGACGGCGGCGCCGAGGACAAGGACCGGACCGCGAACCGAGAACGCCGCCAGCCTTTCTCCCGTGTTTCGGAAAGCACTGAGAAGCAAGGCAAGACCGAGAAGGACGGTCGCGGCGGCGAGAAATCTCGGCAGCATGCCTGGGCCGATCTGCCGCAGGGTGCCCGCGGTCAGGCCCGCGCTTTGCCAGGCCGCAATCGCGCCGATCTCGATGAGAAGGAGCCCGGCGCCAGCATCCTTGGGAGCGCGGATCACGTCATCGCCCCGCGCGGTTGCTGCCTTTGCTTCGCTCTCCCCATGCCGGCGTTCAATACCAGAAATCCGCGAGCCGCGAAACTGCGGCCACGATTCCATGGGCGTCGCCGCCACCCGGCGCCTGCGAAACAAGCCCTGCACTGGGTGCAATATTGCCATGCAACATAGCCCCTTAGCGCCGACATCGCTTGCCAAGGGGGGTGTTTCCGCCTATCAACCATCGAGGCTCCGTTTTCCAGGCAAAACTCGGCACGCGGCGGGGGAGAATGGCCACAACCAAGCGCAAATCTGCTGGCGAGGCTGGCGTCACGGGTCCTTCGCCGCAGGTCCTGCTGCGTTATTACCGCGATATGCTTTTGATCCGCCGTTTCGAGGAACGTGCCGGTCAGATGTATGGCATGGGGCTCATCGGCGGATTCTGCCACCTCTATATCGGACAGGAGGCCGTCGTTGTCGGCGTCCAAGCGGCGCTGGAAGAAGGCGATACGGTCGTCACCAGTTATCGCGATCATGGCCAGATGCTGGCGGCGGGCATGGACCCGAACGGTGTCCTCGCGGAACTGACCGGCCGGCGCGGCGGTTACTCCAAAGGCAAGGGCGGCTCGATGCACATGTTCAGCCGCGAGAAGAATTTCTTCGGCGGCCATGGGATCGTTGGGGCGCAGGTGCCGATCGGCACCGGCCTTTCCTTCGCGCAAAGCTATCGTGCCAACGGCCGCGTCTCGATCACGTTTTTCGGTGACGGTGCCGCCAATCAAGGCCAGGTCTACGAATCCTTCAACATGGCTTCGCTCTGGAAGCTGCCCGTCGTCTACGTCATCGAAAACAACAAATACGGGATGGGAACCTCCGTCGAGCGCGCATCGGCGACGATCGATCTGTACACACGCGGCGGCGCCCATGGCATCCCCGGCAAGCCGGTGGACGGCATGGACGTGCTGGCGGTTCGTGCCGCGGCCGACGAAGCCGTCGCCCATGCGCGCGCGGGTAAGGGGCCGTATATTCTAGAGATGAAGACCTACCGCTATCGCGGCCATTCGATGTCCGATCCCGCGAAGTATCGGGCCAAGGGGGAATTGGATCGCATGCGGCAGGAACGCGACCCCATCGACCGCGTCGGAAAGCTGCTGATCGAGGGCGGTGTCGTCGATGAGGCCGGACTCAAGAAAATCGATAAGGAGGTGCGCGACATTGTCCTGGCGGCCGCCGAATTTGCGCAGAATAGTCCGGAGCCCGATCCATCGGAACTCCACACCGATGTCTTGATCGAGACTTGAGGGCGCGCGCGTGGAGAGACCGATCGAAGTTTTGATGCCGGCCATGTCGCCGACGATGAAAGAAGGAAAACTTTCGCGCTGGCTGAAGAATGCGGGCGACAAGGTAAAGCCGGGTGACGTTCTCGCCGAGATCGAGACCGACAAGGCAACGATGGAGTTGGAGGCGGCCGATGAAGGCACGCTCGCCGAGATCTTAGTCGCCGCCGGCACCGAGGGCGTGAAGGTCAACACGCCGATCGCGCGGCTTGCGACGGGCGCGGCGGCGACGGCCCCAACGGCGGCGGCGAGCAGACCGGAGTTCCCGCCCGCGGCGCCCGCGACCACAACAGCTCTTTCACCTTCGCCCGAACGGTCCCCACAGAAAACCCCGTCAGACGCCGCGCCGAGCGTGGCCGGTGAAACAGCGAAGATGACCGTGCGCGAAGCCCTCCGCGACGCCATGGCCGAGGAAATGCGCCGCGACCCCAATGTTTTCCTGATGGGCGAGGAGGTCGCGGAATATCAGGGCGCGTATAAGGTAAGCCAAGGTCTGCTTGAGGAATTCGGCAACAAGCGCGTCGTCGATACACCGATCACGGAAATGGGATTCGCCGGGCTCGGCGTCGGCGCCGCCTTCGCGGGGTTGCGACCGATCGTCGAATTCATGACCTTCAATTTCGCCATGCAGGCCATCGACCAGATCATCAATTCGGCAGCCAAGACCCTCTATATGTCCGGTGGTCAGATGGGCTGCCCGATTGTTTTCCGCGGTCCGAACGGCGCGGCTTCTCGCGTCGCGGCCCAACATTCACAATGTTTCGCGAGCTGGTACGCACATTGCCCGGGGCTGAAGGTCGTGGCGCCCTATAGCGCGGCCGATGCCAAGGGTTTGCTCAAATCGGCGATCCGCGATAACAACCCCGTCATCTTCCTCGAACACGAAATGCTGTATGGGCAGAGCTTCGAGGTGCCCACCGGCCCCGAACATCTCGTGCCCATCGGCAAGGCCCGGATCGCGCGCGCGGGCGCTCACGTCACGATCGCCGCCTTCTCCCTGATGGTCGGAACCGCGTTGAAAGCGGCCGAGCAATTGGCAACCGAAGGCATCGACGCGGAAATCATCGATCTGCGCAGTTTGCGCCCGCTCGACACCGCGACCATTGTCGCATCGGTCAAAAAAACCAATCGGTTGGTGACGATCGAGGAGGGCTGGCCGTTCGCCGGCATCGGCGCCGAGCTGTCCGCGCTGATGATGGAGCAGGCGTTCGACGATCTCGATGCGCCGGTGACGCGCGTGACCGGCGTCGATGTTCCCATGCCTTATGCCGCCAATCTCGAAAAGCTGGCTTTGCCGCAGGTGGAGCAGATCGTCGCCGCCGCGAAGGCCGTTTGTTATCGCCGCTGACGGCGCCTGCCGGCGTCGTCGGCGGAACTAAACGAAGATCGCTCATCACCGGGTCGTTCCATGCCGATCGAGATCCTCATGCCCGCGCTATCGCCGACCATGAACGAGGGCAACCTGGTGAAATGGCACAAGCAGGAAGGCCAATCGGTCAAAGCGGGCGAGGTGCTTGCCGAATTCGAAACCGACAAGGCGACGATGGAAGTCGAGGCGGTTGATGAAGGCACGCTTGGCAAGATTCTGGTTCCCGCGGGCACCCAAGGCGTCAAGGTCAACGCGGTGATCGCCGTGCTGCTGCGCGAAGGTGAGGACAAATCGGCGCTGGCCGTCGCGCCCCCCGCGGCTTCCGCTCCCGCTGCCGCGCTGCCTATTGCCGTGCCCATGGCGCCGGCGCCGACACAGGCGCGCGCCGCGCTGCCTCCGGCGGTCGGTGGCGGGCGCATCGCCGCGAGTCCCCTTGCCCGACGTCTGGCTGCGCAAGCCGGAATCGATCTCGCCGCCATCAAGGGCAGCGGGCCGCGTGGACGCATCGTGAAAGCCGATGTCGAATCCGCGCCGCGATCGCCCGCGCCGGCGGTGGTCGTTCGATCCGAGGCCGGCGATGGGTTGCCGGCGCATCGGCTCGTCCCGCACAGCACGATGCGCAAGGTCATCGCGCGCCGGCTGACCGAGTCCAAGCAGACCATCCCGCATTTTTATTTGAGCATCGATTGCCGCATCGACGCGCTTCTCAAGATGCGCGCGGAGCTGAACGGCCGCAGCGATGAGAAGAAGGCGGACAATAGCTACAAGCTTTCCGTCAACGATTTCGTCATCAAGGCGGCGGCGCTGGCCCTACGCAAGGTGCCCGCCGCCAACGCGTCCTGGAGCGACGCGGGAACGCTGCTCTACGACGTTGTCGATATCTCGGTTGCCGTGGCCATCCCCGGGGGGCTTATCACGCCGATCCTGAAGAATGCCGACCATAAAGGCCTCGCCGCGATCGCGAACGAGATGAAGGCGTTGGCCGCCCGAGCCCGCGAAGGCAAGCTGATGCCGGAGGAATTCCAGGGCGGAACCTTCAGCATCTCCAACCTCGGCATGTATGGCATTCGCGATTTCGCGGCCGTCATCAATCCGCCGCAGGGCTGTATTCTCGCCGTCGGCGCTGGCGAAATGCGCCCGGTGGTGAAGGACAATGCGTTGGCCATCGCCACGGTCATGTCATGCACGCTGTCGGTCGATCATCGCGCGGTGGATGGCGCGGTCGGCGCGGAATTTCTGGCGGCGTTCAAGAAGCTGATCGAAGACCCGATTGCGATGCTGCTTTAGGGCGCGAGGCGAATTTGGCTCAGTCTTTCGATCTCATTGTCGTCGGCGGCGGTCCGGGTGGTTATGTCGCGGCGATCCGCGCTACCCAGCTGGGCATGAGCGTGGCGCTGGTGGAGGCGGAGCATCTCGGCGGCATCTGCCTCAATTGGGGCTGCATTCCGACCAAGGCCCTGTTGCGGACGTCCGAGGTTTATCACTATCTGACGCATGCCGATTCCTATGGCCTGATCGCCGGTAAAATCGGCATCGATATCGCCAAGACCGTGGAGCGCTCGCGGGCGGTCGCCGCGCAACTCTCCGGCGGCGTCAAACATCTGCTAAAGAAAAACAAGGTCACGGTCTTCGACGGCAAGGGCCGGCTCGACGGACCCGGCAAGGTCAAGGTCGAGAAGGACGGGAAATCCGTCGCCGATCTCGCCGGCAAACACGTGATCCTGGCCACCGGCGCCCGCGCCCGACAGATTCCCGGCTTCGAAGCCGATGGCAAGCTGATCTGGACCTATAAGGAGGCCATGGTCCCCGATACCCTGCCGAAATCCTTGCTCGTCGTCGGTTCGGGCGCGATCGGCATCGAATTTGCCAGTTTCTATCGGACACTGGGCGTCGAGGTGACGGTGGCCGAAGTGTTGCCGCGCATCCTGCCGGTCGAGGACGAGGATATTTCGGCCATAGCTCGAAAATCCTTCGAGAAACAGGGCATGAGGATTCTCACCGGCGTGACGGTCAAGGGCCTCAAACGCGGCGATGGCAAGGTGACCGCGACGATAGAATCCGCCGGGAAGGAAGTCGCCCTGACCGTGGACCGCGTCATCATGGCCGTTGGCATCGTCGGTAATGTCGAAGGCATCGGTTTGGAGGGCACGGGCGTCAAGATCGACAAGACTCATGTCGTGGTCGACCAATGGCTCGATACCGGAGTGCCGGGGCTGTACGCGATCGGCGATCTGGTCGGCCCACCGTGGCTCGCGCACAAGGCCAGCCATGAAGGAGTCGTCTGTGTGGAGCGGATTGCCGGGGTTAAGAATTTGCACCAGTTGCGGGCCGAGCGCATTCCCGGCTGCACGTATTGTCGGCCGCAAATCGCCAGCATCGGCTTGACCGAGGCAAAGGCGAAGGAGCGGGGGCGCGACGTAAAAGTCGGCCGGTTCCCCTTCATCGGGAACGGCAAGGCGATCGCGCTCGGCGAGATGGAAGGGCTGGTCAAGACGGTGTTCGACGCCAAGACCGGGGAGTTGCTCGGCGCCCATCTCATTGGCGCGGAAGTCACCGAGCTGATCCAAGGCTTCGCGGTGGCCATGACGCTCGAAACGACAGAGGCGGAATTGATGCAAACCGTGTTTCCGCACCCAACCCTGTCCGAAATGATGCATGAGTCCGTGCTTGACGCCTATAAGCGCGCGATCCACATCTGAACGGGGCCAGAGAAGCAGAAATCATGACATCAACGTCCGGCACCCTCCGCCACCCCGAAAAGGCAGACAAACCCGCCAATCCGATCCAGCGCAAGCCGGACTGGATTCGCGTGAAGGCGCCGGTTTCAGCCGAATATCAAGAGACCCGCCGGCTCATGCGCCGGCTGAAATTGAATACGGTCTGCGAAGAAGCGGGTTGCCCGAATATCGGGGAATGCTGGGCGCAGAAACATGCGACCGTGATGATCCTGGGCAGCGTCTGCACGCGTGCCTGCGCTTTTTGCAATGTCGCCACCGGCAAGCCATCGGGCGTGGATGAAGATGAACCCGCTCGCGTCGCCGAGGCCGTGGCCGCGCTGGGTCTAGCGCATGTCGTCATCACTTCGGTCGATCGCGACGATCTCGACGATGGCGGGGCCGCGCAATTCGTCCAATGCATCGAACGTATCCGCGCCAATTCGCCCGCGACGACGATCGAGGTTCTTACACCCGATTTCCTGCGCAAAGCCGGCGCCATCGAGGCAGTGGCGGCGGCGAAGCCCGACGTTTACAACCACAATCTCGAAACCGTGCCGCGACTGTATCCATCGATCCGGCCGGGTGCGCGTTATTACGCGAGCCTAAAGCTGCTCGACACGGTGAAGCGCGCCGATCCGTCGATTTTCACGAAATCCGGCGTGATGGTCGGGCTGGGCGAGGAGCGGGGCGAAATCTTGCAGGTCATGGACGATCTGCGCGCCGCCGATGTCGATTTCCTTACCATCGGCCAATATCTACAGCCCACGGCCCAGCATGCGGCGGTCGCCCGGTTCTTGCCGCCCGATGAATTCGACGGCTTGCGCGCCATGGCGTTGGGCAAGGGGTTCCTGATGGTTTCGGCTTCACCCCTGACGCGTTCGTCGCATCATGCCGGCGATGATTTTCGCGCCCTGCGCGCGGCGCGCGCGGCACAGCTGGCGTCCGGCGGACCGAACTGAACCGGCGCCAATGCCGACCCACGCGGAACGGCGGCATCTACCCTATACGCCGGATCAGCTCTTCGAACTGGTCGCGGCGGTCGAGCGTTATCCCGAATTTCTGCCGTGGTGCCTGGCCGTCCGCATTCGCAGCCGTGAGGAAAACACTTTTACCGCCGATCTGGTGATCGGCTTCCGCATGGTGCGCGAACGTTTCACCTCGCGTGTCATTCTAGACCGGCCGCGGCGGGTCGATGTCGCCTATACCAAAGGCCCGTTGCGGTATCTGAACAATCATTGGATATTCGAACCCGCTCCCGGTGGCGGCTGCGTCATCGATTTCTTCGTCGATTTCGAATTCCATTCGAAGCTGCTGCAGAAATTGATCGGCGCGTTGTTCAACGAAGCCGTGCGCCGCATGGTGGATGCCTTCGAAGCGCGCGCCCGCCAGCTTTATGGCGAACCGGTCCCGACGGATCGGGCTGCCAAGCCGGCCTAATTCATCGCTATCCGGCGCAGCATCAGGTCGAGCGCCTTGTCCACGGCGGCCAGCCTTACCGCGCGGCGGTCGCCGGGAAAGATATGGCGTTCATGGAGAGTCTCTGTGCCGTGGCGGGCGCAGGCGATGTGGACCAATCCGAGGGGTTTTGTCGCGGTTGCACCGCCCGGTCCGGCGATGCCGGTGACGGCGATTGCGATATCGGTGTTGGAATGGGACAGGGCGCCTTCGGCCATGGCACGCGCGACCTCTTCGCTGACGGCGCCGCGAGCCTGGATCAAGCCCGGGTCCACGCCGAGCATGTCGGCCTTTGCTTGGTTCGAATACACGACGAAGCCACGATCCAACACATCCGACGAGCCTGCGATCTCGGTAAGGGTGGCGGCGATAAGTCCGCCCGTGCACGATTCCGCGGTGGCGACGCGAAGGCTGCTTGCCCGCGCCAGATCGATCACCCGACGCGCCTTTTCGTCCATGGGTGTTACCGAATCAGGAATAGAATCAGCGTGAGGCCGGCGGCGGCGTAGATCGCGGCGGCAACATCGTCGAGCATGACGCCAAGTCCGCCACCGATGTTGCGGTCGAGCCAGCCAGCCGGCCAGGGCTTCAAAATATCGGCGGCACGGAACAGCAGAAACGCCAACCCATAGGCGATGGGATCGGGCGTCACCACGATCAGGGTCAGCCATTGGCCCACGACCTCGTCGATAACGATGGCTCCCGGGTCTTGAACGCCGCCGCGTTCAACGATGATTCGCGCGGCCCACCAGCCGAGGGCGAAGGCGAAAGCAGCGGCGACGGCCAGCCCGATCGGCCCGGCCATCGCATAAATGCCCCAGGCAAAGGGGAGGGCGGCGAGTGAACCCCAACTTCCGGGTGCCCAGGGCAGCAGCCCGGACCCGAACCACGTTCCGATCAATGCCGCGGGGTGCCAGATCGATAGGCCGGGCAGGGCCGGGGCCTTCATCTAGCCCGGCATCCGGAGAGTTGCCGTGGCCTGGGCGGCGATGCCTTCGCCGCGGCCCGCGAAGCCCAGCCCCTCGGTCGTGGTCGCCTTGACGCTCAGGCGGCCGGGTTCGATGGCCAGTATCTCGGCGATCCTAGCGATCATCGCGGCACGGTGCGGACCGATTCGGGGCTGTTCGCAAATGATCGTGACGTCGACATGGACGATAACGCCTTTTCGCCGTCGTATGAGCTGGGCGGCGTGCCGCAGGAATTGGTCGGACGTGGCCCCCTTCCAACGCGCATCCGAAGGCGGGAAGTGCATTCCGATGTCGCCCTCACCCGCGGCTCCAAGAAGGGCGTCGGTCAGAGCGTGCAGCGCGACATCGGCGTCGGAATGTCCAATCAGCCCGCGTTCATGGGCGAGGCGAACGCCGCATAACCAGAGGTGATCACCCGCACCGAAGCGGTGGACGTCGAAGCCGTTGCCCACCCGTATGTCGCCACTTCTGGCGGAAAGGAGACGCTCCGCCCGTCGTAAATCGTCGGCGTTGGTGACCTTGAAATTATCCGCGCTGCCTTCGACGATGGCGACGGCAAGGCCGGCATGTTCGGCGATGGCGGCATCGTCCGTGAAATCCGCCCGATCGGCGGCGCGATGGGCGGCAAGGATGTCAGCGAAGCGGAAAGCTTGAGGCGTCTGGGCTTGCCAGAGCCCAGTTCGCGCCACCGTTTCGCCGATATAACCGCGGTCGGCGCGCTTTAGCGTGTCAGGCACCGGCACCGCCGGAATGGCGCCAGCGTCCTTCTCGATCGCCGTAACAACCCGGTCGATGATCTCCGCCGACACAAAAGGTCGGGCGGCGTCGTGAATGGCGACGGTGCGGGGCTGCAACGGCGACAGGCTTTCCAAACCCCGCCGCACCGATTCCTGGCGCTCCGCGCCGCCCTCGACGGGAAGGAGCAGATCGAGGTCGCGCGTGGCGTCTTCATAGAGGCCGATGTCCTCG
>CANFCX010000027.1 GCA_947445225.1 Rhodospirillales bacterium | reverse complement strand
GTCCATTTGTTGAAGACGTATTTGATGTCGAAGGCGCTGCCCAGCGCGGCCTCGACCGCGGCCAGCGCGGCATCGTTGAAGCCCTTTGCCCGCAGCCGCTCATGGTCGATGCCGGAGGCGTTCTTAAGCGTACCGTGGCCAATGGCATAGGCGACGATCTCTGCGATCTCCGCCTCGTCATAGCCGAGGGTGCGCAGCGCCTCCGGCACCGTTCGGTTGATGATCTTAAAATAACCGCCGCCGGCGAGTTTCTTGGATTTGACCAGGGCGAAATCGGGCTCGATTCCGGTCGTGTCGCAGTCCATCACCAGGCCGATCGTGCCGGTCGGCGCGACGACGGTGGTTTGGGCGTTGCGATAGCCATGCGCCTCGCCCTGGGCGAGCGCCCGGTCCCAGGCACGGCGCGCGGCCGTCGCCAGGGCCGGTTCCGGGCACAACGCCGCGTTGAGCGGCACCGGGGCGACCGACAGGCCCTCATACCCGTCCGTCGCGCCATGGGCGGCGCGGCGGTGGTTGCGGATAACACGCAGCATCGCTTCGCCATCGTGTTCGAAGCCCGGGAAGGGCCCCAACTCCTCGGCCATCTCGGCCGATGTGGCGTAAGCGACGCCGGTCATGGTCGAGGTGATGGCCGCGCATAGGGCGCGGCCGGCATCGCTGTCATAGGGCAGGCCCGCCGCCATGAGCAGCGCGCCGATATTGGCGTAGCCAAGGCCGAGCGTGCGGTAGCGATAGGACAGCTCGGCGATGCGCCGCGCCGGGAATTGCGCCATTAGCACCGAAATCTCGAGAACGACGGTCCACAGGCGCACGGCGTGTTCGAAGCTCTCGACGTCGAAACTTCCATCCGCCTTGCGGAAGGTCATCAGGTTGAGCGAGGCGAGGTTGCAGGCCGTGTCGTCGAGGAACATGTATTCCGAGCACGGGTTGGAGGCGTTGATGCGACCGCCGCCCGGGCAGGTGTGCCATTCATTGATGGTGGTATCGAATTGCACGCCGGGGTCGGCGCAAGCCCAGGCGGCGAACCCGATCTTTTCCCACAGATCGCGCGCCGGCAGCGTCGCGTGGACGCGGCCATCGGTGCGCCGGATCAGATTCCACGGGCGGTCGGAAAGAACGGCGTCGATGAAATCGTTGTTCAGGCGCACGGAATTGTTGGAGTTCTGGCCGGAGACGGTGAAATAGCCGTCGCTATCCCAATCGGTGTCGTAGACCGGCACGTCGATGGCGGTGTAGCCCTGGCGCGCGAATTGGATGGCGCGGCGAATGGAATTCTCCGGGATCATGGCCTTGCGCGCGGCGGCCAGGACCGGCTTGACCCGCGGGTGATTGAGCATCGCGGCGTCGCTGCCTTCGCCCGTCACGTCCACCGGAACCCCGGCGCAGGCCTTGACGATTGCGTTCAGATGTTTGTGGGCCAGCTTCGAGCCGGCGACTAGCGCCGCGACTTTCTGCTCCTCGACGACCTTCCAGTCGATGAAGGTCTCGATGTCGGGGTGGTCGATGTCGACGGTGACCATCTTCGCCGCCCGCCGGGTGGTCCCACCGGATTTGATGGCGCCCGCGGCCCGGTCGCCGATCTTGAGGAAACTCATCAGGCCAGACGAACGCCCGCCGCCGGAGAGCGACTCGCCTTCGCCCCGCAGCCGCGAGAAATTGCTGCCCGTGCCGGAGCCGTATTTGAACAAGCGGGCTTCGCGCACCCACAAATCCATGATGCCGCCTTCGTTCACCAGATCGTCGGCGACGCTTTGAATGAAACAGGCATGTGGCTGCGGGTGTTCGTAGGCCGATTCCGAGGCCACGACCTCACCCTTGAGCGGATCGACGTAATAATGACCCTGGGCCGGGCCGTCGATGCCATAGGCCCAATGTAGCCCGGTATTAAACCATTGCGGCGAATTCGGCGCCGCCATCTGTCGGCACAACATGAAACGGAGTTCGTCGAAGAAGGCGAGGGCGTCGGTTTCGCCGTCGAAATAGCCGCCCTTCCAGCCCCAATAGGTCCAGGTCCCGGCGAGGCGATCGAAGACCTCGCGGGCGCTGGTCTCACCCCGGCTGCGCTGATCGGCGGGAAGTTTCTCAAGGGCGCGGTCGTCGGGCACCCGGCGCCACAGCCAAGACGGAACGCTGCTTTCCTCGACCGATTTCAGCGCCGCGGGGACGCCGCGCTTGCGGAAATATTTCTGGGCCAGGACATCGCTGGCGACCTGGGACCAATCCGACGGTACCTCGATGCCTTCCTGGCGGAAGACCACCGACCCATCGGGATTGCGGATTTCGCTGGCAATCCGATGAAAATCAATCCCGGCATAAGCGTCGGTGCCCGCGCGCGTGAAGCGTCGCTCGATACGCATGAAATCCCCCAGCCCCCGGCTGTTCTACTGTGTTGGTCGCGCCATCGCGCCGAAGGCGCCCTAGATATTGTGGCGACGCCAACGGAACGCACAATATGTAGCGAAAGTAGGTAGGGCTGGCAAGTAAAAAATCGGAAGATTGTGATTTCGTGAAGGCCAGGGAGAATAAAAATCCCAATATTTATTGGCGCTTCGGAGTGAGCGAGGCGTTTTTATTTGATGTCTGTAATTTTATTACTCTGCGCTCTTTAAAGGGAGCGGATGACAACAAATTAATGCGTGGCTAGAGCGGGCTTGCAAGTCACTCGGGAGGGTCACTGGCCGGGGATTGTAGTGAGTGGGTGCTGCCAATTTCAACCATATTTTGTTGATGCAGGCGGTCGTGGCCACTATATGTAGACAATGTTATGACAATCCAATGACATGGACCGAGAGATTGGCGATCAACCTGAAATTCTGACGCCCTCGCGGAATTATATCGTTTAATAACAGTGCTATATTCAAATTCTCTCTATTATATTCGTAACTATGGCGCCGTTTGCTCGGCCCGCGATGCAAACCTGGCCATGCGGCGGGCTGGACGGAAGGGCCGGCCGGTGTATAGTCCGCGCAAGCGGCCCTTTTTGAAGGGGATTTCGGAAAATCATGACGATCGGTACGCGGCTTCTTACTTGGTTCGAGGGCGAATTGGTTGGCTCGGACAGCCTGGGCAACATCTATTATCGCTCGCGGCGGAGCCGGCGCAACGGGCGGGAGAAGCGTTGGGTCATCTACAAGGGCCAGGCCGAAGCCTCGATGGTGCCGCCGGAGTGGAATGGCTGGCTTCATCACACATTCGCCGATCCGCCCCTCGGCGATCGCCTGGTTCATTCCTGGCAGAAGCCGCATCAGCCGAACTTGACCGGGACGCCGCAGGCCTATCGACCGCCCGGCCACCTGTTGGCGGGCGGCCAGCGGCAAAAGGCGACTGGCGACTATGAACCCTGGCGGCCGGTTTGAAATTGCGCCGTTTGCGCCGGCCGATGAAACACGCCTATTTCAAGTCATGATGGCCATTGGCCAGTTCCCGACCGTCCGGCGCCGTGCTGGCGCCGCCGGTACGGCAGCGGAGTAATCGAATGGAAAAAAATCTCGTCGAAACCCTGCTCGGCGCCGTGGTCTTGGTCGTGGCCGGGCTGTTTCTGTCCTTCGCCTACACCAGCACGAGCATGACCGCGAGCGGCGGGTATGACGTCCTCGCGCGGTTCGAGCGCGTCGACGGCATCAATGTCGGCAGCGACGTGAAACTCAGCGGCATCAAGGTCGGCACCGTCGTCGAACAAAAGCTGGATCACGACACTTTCATGGCGGTTATCCGCATGAACATCGATCCCGCCGTCAAGCTGCCCACGGACACTGTCGCCCAGATCACCTCCGAAGGGTTGTTGGGCGGCCAGTATCTGGCGCTGGTTCCGGGTGGCGACGATCGCAACATCGGGCCTGGGGGCGAGATCAAATTCACACAAGCGCCGATCAATCTGATGTCGCTGCTCGGCAAGTTCATCTTCAGCGCCGCCGAAAGCTCCGGCGCCAAGCCAGGTGAGGGCTCCAAGCCAGGGGGCAAGGGGCCGGCCAATTAACGCCGTCGCTCCCTCCGCCGGGCAGGACTGGGACTCGGAACGTTACGCCCGCAATGCCCGTTTCGTCAGCACGCTGGGCGAGGACCTGCTTGCGCTTCTCGATGCGCGGCCGGGTGAGCGCATCCTCGATCTTGGCTGCGGCGATGGGGTGCTGACGGCCAAAATCGCGGCCGCCGGCGCCAATGTCCTAGGCATCGACGCCAGCGCCGCCCAGATCGCCGCTGCCCGGCGCTTGGGCGTCGAGGCAAGGACCGCCGACGCGCAAGCCTTGTCCTTCGATCCCGAATTCGACGCCGTGTTCTCGAACGCGGCCCTCCACTGGATGAAACAACCCGATGCGGTGATTGCTGGCGTTCGACGGGCGTTGCGGCCGGGCGGCCGCTTCGTCGCCGAGATGGGCGGGCATGGCAATGTCGGGGCGGTCAGGACGGCGCTGGGCGCCGCGCTCGCGCGCCGTGGCATCGACGCGGGGTTGCACGATCCTTGGTATTTCCCCACCGTCGAGGATTATCGTGGCCGCCTCCAGGCCGGCGGTTTCGTCGTCGAGACGATTTCGGATTTCGCGCGGCCGACGGTGCTTCCCGGCGCCATGGTCGACTGGCTGGAGACCTTCGCCGGGGCCTTTCTCGCGGCGGTGAACCCTAACGAAAGGCGGGCGGTCCTCGCCGAAACCGCCGCGGCGCTGGAACCAAGCCTGAAGAACGCCGACGGTTCATGGTGGGTCGATTACGTGCGGCTGCGCTTTCACGCGGTCAAACCGGCCGGTGGTTCGTGATGCGCGTCGCGGTGATTCTCGCCCTTCTGGCCGCAATCCCGGCAACGGCGCAAACGCCGGCGCCGCGTGACATCGCCGTGTTGCGCGGCCTGGACAAGATCACCGGCGCGATTTC
This sequence comes from Rhodospirillales bacterium, assembly GCA_947445225.1. GTDB lineage: Bacteria > Pseudomonadota > Alphaproteobacteria > CACIAM-22H2 > CACIAM-22H2 > SHVT01. Next base: position 21,301 of record CANFCX010000027.1, on the reverse strand, counting down.
GACCTTCGAGGCTCCGCTCGAACGTTCGGTGCGTTTCGGCACCATCGAGATCGTGGTCCGGGCTTGCCGGAAGCGGCCTCCGGAAGAGCCGCCGGAAAGCGCGGCCTTCGTCGAAATCCGCGACGTCCGGCCCAGCGTGGAATCGCGCACGCTGTTCGCGGGCTGGATGTTCGCGTCAAGCCCGGCCTTGTCGGCGCTGGAACACGCCGTCTACGACGTGTGGGTCATCGACTGCAAGATCGCCGCGCCGGCCCTACCCAACCGGGGATAGAAGCGCGCCTTCACCTTCAGCGCGGCTTCCAGCCTTTCTCGATATTCAGCGCGCTGAATCTCAAAGGCGCCGAAGCCACGCAGATGGTCGGTCACGAATTGGGTATCGAGCAGCGTATACCGGCCGACGCGCAGATGGGCGACCAGATGGACGAGCGCGACTTTGCTGGCATCCCGCACCCGACTGAACATGCTCTCGCCGAAAAACGCCCCGCCGAGGGAAACGCCGTAGAGCCCGCCGACCAAGCGATCGTCCTGCCAGCATTCGACGCTGTGGGCGTGGCCATCGCGGCTGAGGGCGACATAGAGTTCCCGGATCCGGCCGCTGATCCATGTCGCTCCTCGGCGCGGCGTGGCCTCGGCGCAACCGTCGATCACCCCTTCGAAATCGGTATCGCAGCGGATGTCGAAAATGTCCTGGCGGACGGTGCGCCGTAATCGTCGAGGCGCGTGAAATCCTTCGAGGGGGATGACGCCGCGTTGTTCGGGATCGACCCAGAATATCTCACGGTCGTTGGCGCTCTCGGCCATCGGGAATAGACCCATGGCGTAGGCGCGCAAGACCAATTCGGGCGTGACGTCGATGGTCGTCATCGCGGGCGATCAGGGTTTGAGGCCGACGAAGCGCTCCAGCCAGTGAATATCGTAATTGCCGTTGATGAAATCCGGGGCGCCGGTCAATTTGCGATGCAAGGGGATCGTCGTTTCGATGCCGCCGATGACATATTCCTCGAGCGCCCGCCGCAGCCGCATCAGACATTCGTTGCGCGTGGCGCCGTGAACGATGAGCTTGCTCACCAGGCTGTCGTAATAGGGCGGCACCCTATAGCCGGAATACAGCGCCGAATCGACGCGCACACCGATGCCGCCCGGCGGATGGTAATCGGTGATCAGACCGGGCGCCGGGCGGAAGGTTTCCGGGTTCTCGGCGTTGATACGGCATTCGATGGCACAGCCATTAACCACGATGTTCTCTTGGCGCAGCAGCAGCGGCGCGCCGGCGGCGATGCGGATCTGCTCGCGCACGATATCGAGGCCGTAGGTCATCTCGGTGACGGGATGTTCGACCTGAAGCCGCGTGTTCATCTCGATGAAGTAGAACTCGCCGTCCTGAAACAGGAACTCGACGGTTCCGGCATTAACATAGCCGAGCTTGCGGAGCGCCGCGCAGACCGTCTCGCCCATGGTCTTTCGCTGTTCGGCATTTAGGGCCGGCGATGGCGCCTCTTCCAGGACTTTTTGGTGGGACCGTTGCAGCGAGCAATCGCGTTCGCCGAGATGCACCACATTGCCGTGGTTGTCGCCTAGAACCTGAAATTCGATATGCCGCGGATGGCCGAGGTATTTTTCGACATAAACTTGGTCCGATCCGAAATTGGCCTTGGCCTCGGCGCGGGCGAGGCGGAAGGCCTCGGGCAAAGCGGCCTTGGTCGCGGCCACGCGCATGCCTTTTCCGCCGCCGCCGGCCGCCGCCTTGATCAACACTGGATAACCGCAGCTATCGGCGACCGCGGAAGCGGCGGCGACGTCGCTAATTGGGCCATCGGAGCCGGGCACGACCGGGATACCCAGCTCTTTGGCCATCTTCTTGGCCACGATCTTGTCGCCCATCAGGCGCAGATGTTCCGGCGTCGGCCCGATGAAAGTGAAACCGTGCTCCACGACCATGGCCGCGAAATCGGCGTTTTCGGACAGGAAGCCGTAACCGGGATGGATGGCGTCGGCGTTGGTGATGGTCGCGGCCGATAGAATCGCCGGCACGTTGAGATAACTGCCGCTGGCCGGGGGCGGACCGATACAGACGGATTCATCGGCCAGCCGAACATGCATGGCGTCGGAATCGGCGGTGGAATGAACGGCGACCGTCTGGATACCCAATTCGCGGCAGGCGCGGTGGATGCGCAGCGCGATTTCCCCACGATTGGCGATCAGAACCTTTTCGAACATCGCGGCGACGTCGCGGTGCTATTCGACGACCAGCAGCGGTTCGCCGTATTCCACCGGGGCGCCGTTGCCGACCAGGATGCGCGACACGGTTCCCGCTCGCGTCGCGCGAATTGGGTTCATGACCTTCATGGCCTCGATGATCAACAGGGTCTGATCGACCTTGACCTTGTCGCCCACCGAAATGAAAGGCGGGGCGCCCGGTTCGGCCGAGAAATAGGCCGTGCCAACCATTGGGGAAACGACGGTCCCGGTATGAGCGGCAACATCCGCCGCGGGGATGGCGACGGGAACGCTCGCCGGCAAGGCCGCGGGGGCGGCGACCGGAGGTGCCACAAATCGCGCCAAACGAAGGCGGCGGGTGCCGTCGGCGAATTCGATCTCGGCGAGTTCGGTTTCGCGCAGGAGTTCGGCGAGGCGACGTATGACGTCGGGATCGATGTCGAAATTCTTCACGGCTGCCTATCGTCGGTTGTGAGAATTCTTGCCATGGCGTCGAGCGCTAGCAGATAGCCCTGTCCGCCGAAACCACAAATGACGCCCCTCGCGGCTTCGCTGATCATCGAGTGCCGGCGAAATCTCTCGCGCCGGAAAATGTTGGACAGGTGCACTTCCACGACCGGGAGTTCCGCCGCCAACACAGCGTCGAGGATGGCGATGGAGGTATGTGTATAGGCCCCGGCGTTGATGATGAGGCCGTCGGCGGTGCCGCGCGCCTCCTGAATCCAGGTCACGATCTCGCCTTCGCCATTGCTTTGTCGGAAATCGACGTCCAGCGAAAGCGCGGCCGCGCGCTCGCGGCATGCGGCCTCGATGTCGCCGAGCGTCTCCCGGCCGTACAGCTCCGGTTGACGGACACCGAGCATGTTCAGGTTGGGACCGTTCAGAATAAGAATGGCAGGACGCGTCGGCACGATGCCCCTCGTCGCGGGGTGAAAATTGCTCGCGGCTCGGATGAAGAGCGGGCAACGGCGGTTATATCACGGTCCCATAAAAAATGCGGGCGCCGAAATTTTTCTTGGCAAGCGGAAAAATCATTCTATATATCGCGTTAGACGCATCCGCACGTGCCCCTGGCCCCTGTGGTTAAGCAACGACGTTAGGCGTCCTTCCCTTGCCGGCCCGTCGATGAGACGGCCGCTTCGCAGGAGGTGGGCATGCTAGTTGTTTTCACGGGCGCGGTTGCGCCACGCCGTTTCAGGTCGCTTCGCTTCTCCAATCCGGTTCCCGGCGATGGCTCCGACCACCTTTAGGTCGAGCCCGAACGCCGCGCGCCCCCCTCTATTGGAAAGACCGAAGCCATGACCCCGAAGATTTCCCGATTCCTCAGCGAACAGCGCCCACCGTCTCCTTGCCTTGTCGTCGATTTGGACGTGATCGCCGAGAACTACCGTCAGCTCGCCAAGGCGCTGCCGCTGGTCCACATCTATTATGCGGTGAAGGCCAATCCGGCGCCGGAGATCCTGACGGTGTTGCGTGGACTCGGCTCCAATTTCGACGCCGCCTCCATCTACGAGATCGAGGAGTGCCTGAAGCTCGGCATCACCCCGTCGCAGTTATCGTTTGGCTCCACGATCAAAAAGCGTGACCACATCGCCCGTGCCTTCGCCCATGGGGTCAATCTGTTCGCCTTCGATTGCATGGGTGAGCTTGAGAAACTGGCGATCGCGGCACCGGGCGCCCGCGTTTTCTGCCGCATCCTGATGAGCGGCGAGGGCGCGGATTGGCCGCTGTCGCGCAAATTCGGCTGCGAAATCGATATGGCCAGCGACCTAATCCTGAAGGCGCGCGACCTTGGGCTCGATCCGCATGGCGTGTCATTTCATGTCGGCTCGCAACAGCGCGACCTGAGCCAATGGGACGTCGCGCTCGGCAAGACCAAGATGCTGTTCACCGCGCTCAACGACGCCGGGATCGAGCTGCGCATGATTAATCTCGGCGGCGGATTTCCGGCGCGTTACCGCTCGGCCGTTCCCGCGATCGACGCTTACGCCGATGCGATCATGGCGGCGATGACCAAACATTTCGGCAACGACCTGCCGACCATGTTGGTCGAGCCCGGCCGCGGCATCGCCGGCGATGCCGGAACGATCGAGGCCGAGGTCGTGTTGATCTCGAAGAAGGGTTATGGCGACGAACGCCGTTGGGTCTATCTCGACATCGGCAAATTCGGCGGCCTGCCCGAAACCATGGGCGAGGCGATCCAGTACCGGATCAAGACGCCGCGCGATGGCGGGCCGACCGGCCCGGTGATCCTCGCCGGTCCGACCTGCGACGAGGTCGATGTGCTGTACGAAAAATCCGATTATCGCCTGCCGCTTGACCTGCAGATCGGCGACCGTGTGCAGATTTTCGCGACCGGCGCTTACACCACGACCTATTCGTCCGTCGGGTTCAACGGTTTTCCGCCTTTGGCGGCCTATTACATCTAAATCGAACGGGGCGCGGGCCCCGACTATCAGCGGCCCCCGCCATTGGCTACACTCGTCGGCCTGATGGACCAGCCCTACGTCGAACGCCGCCTCGCGGCAATTCTGGCCGCGGACATGGTCGGCTACAGCCGGATGATGGAGGCCGACGAATCCGGCACGCTCGCGCGCCTGAAGACCTGCCGCCAGGATATCGTTGATCCGGCGCTGGTCCGTAACCGGGGCCGCATCATCAAGACCACCGGCGATGGCCTTCTGGTGGAATTTCACAGCGTCGTGGACGCCGTGAAATGCGCGGTGGAAATCCAGCGCGCTATCTTTGCATTGGATAACGGAGTGCCGCCGGAGCAACAGGTCCGCTTCCGCATCGGCATCAATTTGGGCGATGTCATCGTCGAGGACGGCGACATCTTCGGCGACGGCGTGAACATCGCCGCTCGCCTCCAGGAATTGTCCGAGCCCGGCGGCGTCTGCGTATCGCGGGCGGTGCGCGACCAAATCGGCGACCGGCTCGACATCGGTTTTGTCGATCTCGGCGAGCGCAGCGTCAAGAACCTCGTCCGCCCGATCCGCGTCTTCCAAATCGCCCTGCGGACGCAAGATGGAGAGTTGGTGCCGACGGCCGCACGGCTGGATTCAAGCGCCGTCAAGCCGTCGATAGTCGTGCTTCCCTTCGTTAACATGAGCGGCGATGCCGAGCAGGAATTTTTCGCCGACGGCCTGACCGAAGACATCATCACCGAGTTGTCGCGATTTCGAGATTTGTTCGTCATCTCCCGCAATTCGAGCTTCGTCTACAAGGGCAAACGCGTAAACGTCCAAGAGGTCGCCAAGGCGTTTGGCGTGCAATACGCGGTCGAGGGCAGCGTGCGCAAGGCCGGGAACCGCGTGCGGGTAACGGTTCAGTTGATCGATGCCGAGACCGACCGACATCTGTGGGCCGAGCGCTTCGATCGCGATCTCGCCGACATTTTCGCCATCCAGGACGAGATCACGGCATCGATCGTGGCCACGCTGCCTGGGCGGATCGAGGCGGCGGCGCATGAACGGGTTAAGCGCCGGCCGACCGGAAACATGGCGGCGTATGAATATGTGCTGGCCGGCAAGGTGCTGCACCACCGTTCGACGCGCGCCGACAATGCCGAAGCTCTGGCGCTGCTCGACCGCGCCATCGCGCTCGACCCGGGCTACGCCCACGCCCATGCCTGGAAGGCGTGTACGCTAGGGCAAACCTGGATTCACGGTTGGTGCGAGGATCCCGCGGCGACGCAGCGCCAGATTGCCGAGGAACTCGATCGGGCCCTCGCGCTCGACGACAATGACAGCGACGTGCACCGCATTCTGGCGGCCGTGAATCTCGTCCGCAGGGACTACGACAAGGTCGTGTATCACCAGGAACGCGCCCTCAGCCTGAATCCCAACAACGACCTCATTGTTGTCCAGCAGGGCGAAGTCCTGACTTGGCTGGGCCAAGCCGAGGAGGGGATTGAGTGGATCAAGCGGGCGATGCGCCTCAATCCCTATCACCCGGAGCGATTCTGGGGTCACCTCGGCCGCGCCTTCTATGTGTCGCGTCGTTACGCCGAGGCCGTCGACGCCTTCAAGCGGATCGTCCGGCCGGATCCTGGGCAATTGGCTTTTTTCGCGGCCAGCTACGCGCAGGCGGGCGATCTGGCCGCGGCCCGATCACTTGCCGATGAGGTGGTGCGGCGCGAGCCCGAATTTTCCGTGGAACGTTACTTGGCTACCCTGCACTACAAACAGGACGTCGATCGCGCCCATCATCGCGAAGGTCTGCTCAAGGCGGGGCTGCCGGGATAGAGAAGGCCGGGGCCGAAACTACTTCCACGCCATGTCCGCCGGTTTCACGCCCGGCAACATCCAGATCACCTCGAGCACCGAGGGACAATCGCCATCGCGCATGACGTTGACCTGTTTGACGATCGATATGCCGGATTTCGTGCGCTTGAGCACCGAGACGCCAGGCTGCGGGTCGCCGGCCTTGCCTTCAAACCCCATATCCTTGATGAAGCTCGTTCCCTTCGCCGAAACGAAGCGGGAGGACCAACCGCGCTTCTTGGCATAGATCGCCTGCGCCTTGGGCTCGTCGGGCCCGACGATGCAGAACGATGTCGCTTTCTCGAGCGTTTTCCTCATCCCATTGAACTCATCCCCCCAAAGCGTACAGTTGGGACAGGACGTTCCCATATTGTGGAGTACGACCAGCAGGTCGCTCTTGCCGAAAAGGCCGGAGAGCTGAACCGGGCCCTGAGGATCGCGAAGTGTGTAGTCACCGACGCCCGTTGATGTCTTTTTCGCCATTGTCGACCTCCGTATTTAACCAACTAGCTAAATATGAATGATCATGCCGAAGCGGTCAACCTCCCAATCGGGAGCGCTTGCCGTGGTCTTCGGAGAAAGCAGCCTTTACTTGGCGGCGCGAACTTCGGCGATCAGCGCCTTTAGATCATTCATCTCGATGCCGCCGACGATGACCTTTTCGCCGATGATGAAGGCCGGCGTACCATTTACGCGAAGATCGGTCGCCAGTTTGATATTGCGCTCGAAAAGCGCACCGATCGCCGGTGCCGTCATGTCTCGCTTGAGCGCCGCGACGTCCAGGCCGACATCCTTGGCGGCGCCGAACACGGATTCTTCGTTCAACTGCCGCAGACCGAGCAGCGCCTTGTGGAGGGGCAGGTATTTGTCTTTGTCTTGCCTAAGGGCGGCGACGGCAACCTGGGCCGCTACCCCGGATTCCTGGCTCAATACGGGGAATTCCTTGTAGACGACGCGCAGATCCTTGTCCTCTTCGAGCAATTTCGCGATGCCGGGCGCCATTGCCTTGCAATAGGGGCAGCGATAGTCGAAGAACTCGACCAGCGTGACCGAACCCTTTGGGTTCCCGGCGACGTAGGACTCGGTATCGTTGAAGATTTCGTCTTTGCGGGCGGCGATGGTCTGCTTGAGTTCCTCGGCCTCGTTGGCCTTGCCCTTGGCCTCCATGCCCTGGATGGCTTCGATCAATAGCTCGGGATTTTTCATAAGGTAGTCGCGAACGACCTGTTCGATCGCCTTGATTTGGGCGGGGCCTAGAGGGGCGGCGTCCTGGGCGTGAACAGGGCTGCCAGTGCCGAGCGCGGCGAGACCGAGACAGATACCGAACAAAACCGCGCGCAGATTGAATTTCATCATCGAATAGTCTCCTTCGGCACCTAGGACAATTTTCTAAAGCATCATGCGGGAACGTCGTCCGGCCGGGCAAGACGGTTGCGCAAATGCAGGTGGGCGTCTCACGCAAAGGTGAAGCGGCGCTGCCGCCGGCTATTTCGACAATATCAACTCCGCGATGTGCGCGATGTCACCGGCGCGGTTCCCACCGACGACCCCGATATACACAATCTTGGCGGCGCGCGCGTCGTCCGCTGGCCAGCTTCGGCGGTAGAGTTCGGACAAATCGGCGGTCTCGACCCACCATCGTCCCACGGCGGCGGGGCCGCCGCGCAAGACAAAACGCGGGCGCCCATCTTTCGCGGCCAGGACGGTACCGGGTGGATTTCCCCAGGCGATTTCATAAGCGCGGTCGTGAACCGGCAATTCGGTATCGAACCAGGCCCCGATACTGTCTCCCAGTCGCGCCGAGTTGGTTCGTCCGCCGCGAAAGGCAATGACAAGACGCAGGGGCGTGTCACCTGCGCTGGCGGGATCAACGTGCCAGCCCCAATGCAGATACGGTGTCGCCAGCAACGGCGTCGATATGCGCAGGCCAAAGGCCGGTTCGTCGCGGCCACCGGCCAGGCGAAGGGCCGGCACGCCGTCCATCGCGCCCAATGCGGTCCCGCCGCGCTTGGCCGCGTCATTCGTCGTCCAGGGATCGGGGGGGATTTCGGGAGCGAACCCGATGCCGGGTTCGAAAATCGCCAACCTGCCGTCGAGGCCGATCGACGCCGGAGGCGCCGCGCAGCCGCCAGCCGCCACCAGGATCAAAATGAACGCCGCCCGGGTCGTTCGCCGAATTCCCCACCCGACTGGCCGAGGATCGGATTCCGTGGGGGCATTCAATCCTTTTTCTCGGCTTCGACCTTAATGTCCTGCGCCCGCAGCCAGCCGGGAGAGCCATGCGGCAACAGGCGTTCGGCGCGGTCGGCTTGCTGGCGGGCTTCGCTTTTGTTGCCCTGAAGCTGGGCGCGTTCGGCGAGCGCGAGCGCCAGCATTCCGGTCTGGCCCTCGCGGCCATGGGCGACCGCCAGTAACTGCCAGGTCAGACCGTTGCGCCGATCGACCGCCACCGCGCGGTTGAGATTGTCGAGCGCGGGCTTGATCAGGGCGGGGTTGTTCAATTCGAGTTGGACCTGTGCCAAGGATGTCCGCAGCAAAGGCTGGTCGGGGAGCAGGGCGACCGCCCGTTCATAGGATCCAAGCGCCTCCGACGTCCGACCGTTCTCGAATAGAATCTGGCCTTTCAGTTCGTGAAAATACGGGTCGTTCGGGCTACCCGCGATGAGGCCGTCGATGAGGGGCAGCGCGCGCGCCAAATCGGGTTTCTTGTAGAGGGCGATGGCTCGTGCATAACGCGCCTCCACGCTGGTATCGGCCTCTTTGTATTCAATCAGGGCGCGGTCGGGTTCCATGAAACCGATGAGTTTGGCGCGCATCCGCCGGTGCATCGTTGTGAATTCGGGCGAAATCCGGTTCTCCGCGAACCGCGAGCGCGCAAGCGCGGCCCGCGCCGAGCTGACGCGCTCGGAGGTGATGGGGTGGGTGCGGACATAGGGGTCTTGGCGGCCGATGGTCAGCAATTCCTGGTCCTGCAACACGCCGAGGAATTCCAAGAGGCCAAGCGGTGACTGGCCGGTGTTTTCCAGGAACGCGATCCCGGCCTGATCGGCGGCGGATTCCTGTTCGCGGCTGTATTGCAGGATCGAACGTTGTCCCACCTGCGCGCCGCCGGTGATGATCGCCGCACCGACATCGCCGCGCCCGGTGACGATTCCGGCGGCGACGCCAAGAACCACGGCCAGGATCGATTCGGTCGTCGCGTTGCGTAGGGCTTCCTGGGTGCGCGACAGATGACCGCCGGAGATGTGACCGGTTTCATGGGCGATGACGCCGATGACCTGCCCGGCGTGTTCGCTGCGGATGAGCAGACCGGTATTGATAAAAAGGTTCAATCCGCCGGCGACGAAGGCGTTGAGCGACTTGTCGTTGACCAAGTGGACGCCGATGACGGCGGGATCGAGCCCAGCCGCGCGGAAAAGTGGCGTGGCAAAGGCGCGAATGGTATTTTCAACTTCCGCGTCGCGGATGAAGGATAGGCGCTGAGCCGCAGCCTCGCCGGGAATCAACCCGATCGCGGCAATCATACCGGCGACAAGGATGTGAATGGGTCTTCTCAAGCTCCGCTCTCCCGCTCGTTGCATCATAACACCTAAGCTCTCCCGGCGCGCGCTTCAATGCGTGGCCGGAGCGGTGGTTTTGTTGGCGGCCGCTTGCGGCGGCGGTTCGCGCGAACCGGGGCAGGGTCTGGGTACGCCGGGCTTCGTGCGCGGCTTCGCCGGCAGCGTCGTGGCCGACGAGCCACGGGCGGTGCTCGCTGCGCGTGACATCCTCTCCAGCGGTGGCAGCGCGGCCGACGCCGCCGTGGCGCTTTATTTCACCCTCGCGGTCACCTTGCCCTCGACCGCCGGGCTGGGCGGGGGCGGCATCTGCGTGGTGTGGGACGCCGCCAGCAACCGGGCCGAAGCCTTGGATTTCGTCGCACGTGCCCCGGTCCGGCCGAGCGCGCCGGCCGACCGTCCAGCGGCGGTCGCGGGCAACCCGCGCGGCATGTTCGCGCTTCATGCGCGATACGGCAGGCTGCGGTGGGAACAACTTGTTGCACCAGCGGAAGCCCTGGCTCGGTTCGGCGTGCCGGTGTCGCGGGCGCTCGCCGCCGATCTCGCGCGAGTTGGGTCGGCCCTGAGCCAGGATGCCGAGAGCCGGCGACTGTTCGCCCGGCCCGACGGCACGCTATTGGCCGAGGGCGACACGTTGACGCAAATCGACCTCGCCGCCGTTCTCAGCTCGATCCGCGCACGTACGCCCGCCGATTTCTACACCGGGGCGCTCGCTATCAAAGTCAGCGCGGCCGTCGAGGCGGCGGGGGGCGGCGTCGGCGCCAGCGATCTCCGCGATTCCGTCCCGACTTGGCGCGAGACCGTCAAGGTCCGGTTCGGCGATTCCATGGCCCATTTCGCGCCGCTGCCGGCGGTGGCTTCGGTGGTGACCGCGCAGATGTGGGCGGCGGCCGTTCTCGGCGGCCGTTATGCCGCGGCCCCGGCGGAAGAACGCGACCACCTGATCGCCGAAATCACCATGCGCAGCGCCGCCGACCGCGAGCGCTGGCTGGCGCGGGACCTAACCGCAAGCGTGCCCATCGAGGACATCGTCGGCGACGCCCGCATCGCCGCCCTGATGGCGGATTACAGATCCGATCGTCATACCCCGCTGCAGACGCCGGTCGCCGCGGAAAATCCCTTCGCTGCGACATTTGTCGTCGTGGACAACCAGGGCTCCGCCGTGAGCTGCGGCGTGACCAACAACAACCTTTTCGGTACCGGCCGAGTCGCCGCCGGCACCGGAATCGTGATCGCCGCCGCGCCCGATGCGGCCGGGCGCGGCCCACAATCGCTGGCGGCGATGATCGCCGTGAGACCCACCGCCGGCGCGTTCCATTTCGCCGCCGCCGCCGCGGGTGGAGTGGTCGCGCCGAGCGCGTTGGTGGGGACCGGACTCAAGGCTTATGTCGAACGTCGGCCCATCGAGGAGGCGCTCGCGGCCTTGCGTGTTCACAACGGCGGCTTGTCGGAGGGCACCTTGGTCGAGTCGGGCATGCCCGACCCTCGCCTTGCTCCGTTGCGCCTGCGCGGCCATCGCCTGCGCGAAGGGGTCGAGGCCATGGGGCGCGTTAACGCCGTGTCGTGTCGGGACGGCCTGCCGACAAAGGCCGAAAACACCTGCCAGGCTCGGGCCGACCGCCGCGGACTTGGCTTCGCCATCCAGGCGGAATGAGGTCGCCTTGGCCGCGATGAAGGCGGCGAAGCGAGGGCAGATCCCGCCCTTTATCGCCATGGAGGTCTTGCGCGAAGCCAACGCCCGCGCGGCCGCGGGGGGCGAAGTCATTCATCTCGAAGTTGGGCAGCCTTCCAGCGCCGCGCCGCAGGGCGTGTTGGAAGCGGCCGAGACCGCGCTTCGCGACCAGACGCTGGGCTACACCGAGGCCTTGGGTATCCCGCAACTGAGGTCGCGCATCGCCCGCCACTATGGCGAGACCTACGGCATCGAGGTTTCTCCCGACCGCATCGTCGTGACCACGGGTTCGTCGGGCGCCTTTCTTCTCGCCTTTCTAGCGGCGTTCGAGGCGGGGGATCATGTCGCGCTGGCCGAGCCCGGTTACCCCGCCTATCGCAACATTCTCCAATCCCTGGGCAATGTGGCGGTCGGGTTGCCCGTGGGCACCAGCAGCCGTTTCCAGCCGAACGCCACGATGTTGGAATCGCACCCGCGGGCGCCGGCCGGGCTGATCGTGGCGAGTCCGGCCAACCCCACCGGCACGATGTTGCTGGGGGACGAACTGGCCGCGCTCGCCCGATATTGCGACCGCCGCGGCATCCGTCTGGTCTCCGACGAGATCTATCACGGCATCACGTTTGGCGAGGCGGCGGCCAGCGTTCTTTCGTTCAGCGAGAGCGCCATCGTGGTCAACAGCTTCTCGAAATATTATTCGATGACCGGCTGGCGGATCGGCTGGATGGTTGTACCGCGGGAATTGCAGCGGTCGATCGAATGCCTGGCGCAAAACCTGTTCATTTCGCCGCCGACCTTGGCGCAACACGCCGCGGTCGCGGCCTTCGACTGTCGCGATGAATTGGACGCCAATGTGCGCCGTTATCGAATCAACCGGGACTTGTTATTGGCGGAGCTGCCAAAGGCGGGGTTCGATCGCCTGGCGCCTTCGGATGGAGCGTTCTACCTCTACGCCGATGTCGCGAAACTGACCAACGATAGCCAGGATTTCTGCCGACGGATGCTCGCCGAAACCGGAGTCGCGGCGACGCCGGGCGTGGATTTTGATCCGTCGCGCGGCCAGGCCTTCGTGCGGTTCAGCTTCGCCGGCTCGACCTCCGATATCGACGCCGCGGTGAGGCGCCTGCGGGCGTGGCGCCGTTAGCGAAGCCCTGTTGTTCGCGTTCGTGAATCGCCTGCGGCGACTCACGAAGCGCGAATTCGATACTTAAGCGTCACCTCGCCGCCACCAGCCGCGCCGCGCCGGCTGTTTCGGCCGTTCCTCGGGCGGTGGCACGGGTAGGTCGGCGAGAGCCCCGTTGCCCGGTGCCGGGTTGTTAATCGGCTCCGGCGGGGTCATTTCAAAGACATTGCTTTCGATTCGTGTCGGGCGCTCCGCTCGCTCCAACGGCGCAAATCGGTACGTCGCCGGGCCGGGATCGAATTCGGGCCGTTCCGGCGCGGTGGTTTCGTGGCCGACCGATCGTATCGTTGCCGCGTGGTCGTCCGCCGGCGTCGATGGCGGCGTTGGCTCGTCCTCGGCGGCATGCATGTGCGCCTGCGGCGATTCGTCGACCGATGGAGCGTCGTGCGGCCGAGTCTCCTCCGACGTCGACACGATGACTCCATCCTCGCGGTGCTGCCGGCGTCTGCCGCCCCGACGGCCACGGCGCCGGCGGCGTCGGCTCGCGGCATCGCCCTCGGCCGTGCCACCGGAAGCTGGCGCGCCGGCCTCCTGGCCTTCGTTATTCTCCGCTGCGGGACTGGGTTCTCCCTCGACCGCCTCGGTGAAAGACGCGGCGGGACGCGGCTCACGGGCGCCTGCCGCGATCGGCGATGTGCGTTCTTCGTCGCCACGTCGCCCACGCCGGCGGCGGCGGCGGCGTCGCGGCCCACCTTCTTCGGCGCGCGGGGCGCCGCGGTCTTCAGCGGGCGAGGACGGGCGCTGGCGCTCTTCCGCCAAGTCCTCGCTCGGTTCCTCGGCGGTGTCCGGCTCCGCCGCCTCGTGTTCGATCCGCATTACGCTCGCGCCTTCGCCCATCTGCGGCACGATCGCCGGCTCCTCGCTGGACGCGAGGCGTGGCTTTGTGCGTTCGATCGAAAGGGCGGGCGGGATGAGATTGTCGTCGCGCGCGAGGATGACATGGAGCTTATAGCGGGTCTCGATTTCGGCAAGCGCTGCGCGTTTTTGATTGAGCACATACATCGCCACGTTCGTGGAGACGCTGACCACGATCTCGCTGGCGCGCTGCCGCAGGCCCTCTTCCTCGATCGCACGCAACAGATGCAGCGCGGTCGATTCGGTGGAACGGACAAGGCCGGTTCCGGCGCAGGTCGGACAACGCTCCGACGACACTTCGAGCAAGCTGGGGCGCAGCCGCTGACGCGATAATTCGAGCAGCCCAAAGGCGCTGATGCGCCCGATCTGGATGCGGGCGCGGTCGGATTTCATCGCCTCCTTGAGGCGCCGCTCGACCGAGTGTTGGTTGCGCGAATCCTCCATATCGATGAAGTCGATGACGATGAGACCGGCCAGATCGCGCAAGCGAAGCTGACGGGCGATTTCGTCGGCCGCCTCCAAATTGGTGCGGGTCGCCGTCTCTTCGATATGGCGTTCGCGCGTGGCGCGACCGGAATTCACGTCGATGGCGACGAGCGCCTCGGTCTGGCTGATGACGATGGAGCCGCCGGCCGGCAGGCGGATCGTCGGATTGTGAATCTCGTCGAGCTGATTTTCGATCTGATTCCGGTGGAAGAGGGGGGTGGTGTCGCGATAGAGCTTCACGCGAGCGGCGTGGCTCGGCATCAGCATCTTCATGAATGCCTTGGCCGTGCGATAGCCCTCTTCGCCCTCGACCACGACCTCGTCGATGTCGCGGCTGTACAGGTCGCGAATCGCGCGCTTGATCAGCGAGCCTTCTTCATAGGTCAGCGTCGGCGCGGTCGAGCGCAAGGTGAGTTCGCGCACCTCGTCCCACAGGCGCAGCAAATATTCGAAATCGCGCTTGATCTCGACCTTGCTGCGCTCCATTCCTGCCGTCCGCAGGATAACGGCCATGCCTTCGGGCAGATCGAGGTCTTCGATGATCGATTTGAGCCGCTTGCGATCGGTGGCATTGGTGATGCGCCGCGAAATTCCCCCGCCGCGGCCGGTATTGGGCATCAAGACGCAATATCGTCCGGCGAGCGACAGATAGGTCGTGAGCGCCGCGCCCTTGGTGCCGCGCTCTTCCTTCACGACCTGGACCAGCAGCACCTGGCGCCGCTTGATGACTTCTTGAATTTTGTAGCTGCGGATCGGGCGCCCGCGCCGGCGGCGCATTTCATCCGCTTCGTCGCCGCCCAAGGATTCGACCGATTCATCGGGGCCGCGCTGGGCGGTTTGCGTTTCGCTGGAATCCGTCTGATCTCCGGCGCCCGTCTGTGCCGTTTCGCCCGACATCGATTCACCCTCGCTTGGGCTTGAATCGCCGGGCGATGACGTCGAAACGTCGTCCGTGAGCGAGCTTGAGGCGGGAGCGGACTCGCCGCCAAACGGCGGTATCGAGACGTCGAAATCGGCTGGGCCGTCACCGCTTGGCCAATTTTGCAATCCGGAATCGGGCGCCGCGCCGTTGTCGGCGTTTTCCTCCGTCGATTCCCGCGTCTCGTTATTGTCCGAACCGGCGTTGTGCGGCTCGTCGTGGTTCGGCTGTTGGGAATCGGAGTCGCGCGACGAAGAGTGGTCGATATCCTCGCCGATTTCCGCCGCTTGCTGCGCGATCAATCGCTGCCGGTCGGCAACCGGCAGACGATAATAATCCGGGTGGATTTCATTGAAGGCGAGGAAGCCGTGACGCCCGCCCCCATATTCGACGAAACAAGCCTGCAGCGAAGGTTCGACCCGCGTAACCTTCGCTAGATAGATATTGCCTTTAAGCTGCTTCTTCCGCGATGATTCGAAATCGAATTCGTCGAGCCGATTACCGTCGACGACGACAACCCGGGTCTCCTCCGGGTGCGTCGCGTCGATCAACATTCTTTTTGCCATTAAAGTCGTTCTCCAAAGGGGTCGCGACGGCGAGGCGCCAAGCGCGCGCAACGTCGCGATCGAGTTCAAGGCGGATGGAGGCAAGGGCTGTCGATCGATTCGTCAGACCCACTCTCTCGTCCGCCAAAATGATTGTCGGGCCGCGGACAAAGTCCAGCTCCAAGCGGAATTCGCACCGCGCGCCCGTGTCGTTCAGATTGTCTGTTAGGGTGTCCGTCCCAGGCATAGCCATGCTGCTGCCAACGCCGCGACAAACGCGGCTCCCCGTTTCGATCGGGGCAGCGGTCAGAACGTCGAGAGTATCGTGACGGGCTACAAAACCAGGACTCATACGGCGATTAGAATAGCGGTCGCGCTCCATAGCGACAACGAATAAATTACCCTCCTGACGGCGCTTACCCGCAACCGTTTGTTTTTTCATCATCATTCTTTATTATATCTGGTGTCGGTTTGTCATCGATACCCTAGATATGGGGTGACGGAAAGGCTGTTTCGATGGGGGCGGTGTTCGCCCGATTCATAATCGCCACCGCGATTGTGCTGATATCGAGTGCCGGCGTTGACGCACAGCCGCGCATCACCGGGATCAATTTCAGCAAGGTGGGGGATCTGACGCGGATCGGTGTCGATCTATCCCAGCGTCTGGACTATCGCGTCTTCGTGCTGAATGACCCGGCGCGCGTGGTCATTGACCTGCCCGTTGCAAAATGGGGCGCACCGACCTCGGTTGAAGATCGCGGCGGTCTGGTCGCCGGCTATCGCTTCGGTCTGTTCGATCCTAAGACTTTTCGGCTGGTCTTTGACCTCAATCGGCCGGTTGCCGTGAAACTGAGCGCCTTCGATGGGGTGGGCGAGAGAGCGCCACTTCGTTTGAACGTCGATCTGGAGCCGATCGGCGAGGCCAAGCCGGCGGCGACCGCCAAGCCGCTGGCGCCAGCCGGCCAGGTTGCTGCGGGCGTCGCGCCACGACCGCCGGCGGTCCCCCGCAAATCAGACACAAGACGGGTCATTGTCGTCGATCCCGGCCATGGCGGCGTCGACCCGGGGGCAATTGGTGCCGGGGGTTCCTACGAAAAGGACGTCACCTTGGCCTACGCCAAGGAATTTCGTCGCGTCCTGGAGGCGACCGGGCGTTATCGCGTCGTTCTAACGCGCGAGTCCGACGTTTTTCTGCGGCTCCGCGATCGTATCGCCAAGGCGCGCGAGGTAGAGGCCGAATTATTCGTGTCGATTCACGCCGATTCCATTGGCCAGACCCAAACGAGCGGCGCCAGCGTCTACACCTTGTCCGAAAACGCCTCCGACGCGGAGGCGGCGGCCCTAGCGACGAAGGAAAACAAGGCCGATCTCATCGCCGGCATCGACCTCTCGCAGGAGACGCCCCAGGTGGCGACGATCCTGATCGACCTGGCGCAGCGCGAGACGATGAATCTCTCCGCCGTGTTCGCCGCGGCCCTGGTTGGAGAAATGGGCAAGGATGTCAAACTTCTGCCCAAGCCTCACCGTTTCGCCGGTTTCGCGGTGCTGAAGGCGCCCGATGTGCCGTCGGTGTTGCTCGAAATCGGCTACCTCTCCAACCGCAGCGACGAAAGGCAGTTGCAGCTCCGCACCCATCGCGTCGATGTCGCCGTCGCCATGTTGCGCGCGATCGATCGCTACTTTGCTTCGCGCGGCGTAATTCGTTGAGTTCGGCCACCATCCCGCCACAATTGGCGGTCAAACTGCTTGCCTGATCGTGGTATTTCGCCTACGCCCTGCCGGCGGCGGCATTTTTGAAAGTTTGCGATGCTCAGGGCTCTCGGCTGGACCTCGGTCGGATTGATATTGTGGAGCATGGCCGGCGCTGCCGCGTTGTTCGGAGGCCTTTACTATTTCGGCCGCGGGCTACCCGATTACCAGCAACTCGCGACCTATCAGCCACCGACGATGACCCGCGTTCATGCCGGCGATGGGCGGGTCCTCGCCGAATACGCCAGCGAACGGCGCCTCTTCGTGCCGGTCGGCGAGATGCCGAAATTGGTGGTCAACGCCTTCCTGGCCGCGGAAGACAAGAATTTCTACAGCCACCCGGGCGTGGACTTCATGGGGTTCATGCGCGCGGTCGTCACCAATGTGACGTCGTTCGGCCAAAATCGCCGCCCCGTGGGGGGATCGACGATCACCCAACAGGTCGCGAAGAATTTTCTGCTGACCAACGAAGTTTCGATCGAGCGGAAGATCCGCGAGGCAATTCTGGCATTTCGCATCGAGCGTGCGATCTCCAAGGATCGAATTCTGGAACTCTATATGAACGAGATTTATCTCGGCCAGGGTTCCTATGGCGTGGCCGCCGCCGCGCTCAACTATTTCGCTAAGCCGCTCGATCAATTGACCCTGGCGGAGGCCGCCTATCTGGCGGCGCTGCCCAAGGCGCCCAACAATTACCATCCGGTGCGCCATGCCGAAGCCGCGCGCGCGCGCCGCGACTGGGTTATCGGCCGCATGCTCGATGATGGCATCATCGGCGACGACGCCGCCGCCGTGGCGACGTCCCTTCCGATCATCGTACAGACACGCGACACCGCCGAGACCATTCAGGCCGATTATTTCAGCGAGGAGGTTCGGCGCCAATTGCTCGTCCGTTATGGCGAGGCCGGGCTCTACCGCGGCGGTCTGTCCGTTCGCACGACGTTGGACACCCGGTTGCAAACCATCGCCGACCGCGTTTTGCGCGAGGGGCTTGTCGCTTATGACCGCCGCCATGGTTGGCGCGGACCGATCGCGACCATCGCCGCCGACGTGCCGGAATGGACGCAGCTTCTCGCGCGGGTGACGCCACCGCCCGGGCTTGGCTCGTGGCGAATTGCCTTGGTTCGCGGCTTCGAGAGCGGGGGCGGCGCGGATATCGGCTTCGCCGATGGCAGTACCGGGCATATCGCACCGGCGGAACTGCAATGGGCACGGGCTTACCGCGACGGGCAGTTCCTCGGCCCGGTGGTGCGCCAGGCCTCCCAGGTGCTCAAGCTCGGCGATGTCGTGGCCGTGGAGCCGGTGGAAACGAAGCCGGGTTCCGACGGCTCGGTAAAGGCGCGGGCCTATGGGCTGCGCCAAATTCCGGAGATTGCCGGTGCCGCGGTCGCGCTCGATCCGCATACCGGGCGGGTGCTGGCGATGAGCGGCGGCTACAGCTTCGAGATCAGCCAGTTCAATCGGGCGACCCAGGCGAAGCGACAGCCGGGATCGTCGTTCAAGCCGTTCGTGTATATGGCTGCGCTCGATTCCGGCTTTACGCCCTCAAGCCTCGTCCTCGACGCCCCTGTGGTCATCGATCAGGGACCCGGGCTCGGCAAATGGAAGCCGGCCAATATCAACAATAGTTTCCTCGGCCCCGTGCCCATGCGCATGGGCATCGAGCAATCCCGCAACCTGATGACGATTCGTCTCGCCCAGAACATCGGCATCGAAAAGGTTGCGGCTTTTGCCACGCGGTTCGGCATCGTCGACAAGATGCCGGCCTATTTGTCCGCATCGCTGGGCGCGGTGGAAACGACGCTGCTGGACCTCAGCAGCGCCTATGCCATGATCGTCAATGGCGGCTTGAAAATAACGCCGAGCCTGATCGACCGCGTCCAGGACCGCAACGGCAAGACCATCTTCCGGCATGACGCAAGGCCGTGCATCGGCTGCCGCGTCGAACGCTGGGCCGACGATCAACCGCCTCTCGTTCCGGATTTCCGGGAGCGTGTCGTGGACTCGGCCACGGCCTACCAGATGGTCTCGATGCTCCAGGGCGTGGTCGACCGCGGCACCGGACGGCGTATTGCCGATCTCAAGCGGCCGCTTGCCGGAAAGACCGGCACGACCAACGACTACATGGACGCATGGTTTGTCGGCTTTTCGCCCGATCTCGTTTTCGGCGTCTTCGTCGGTTTCGATACGCCGCACCCGATGGGCAATTCGGAAACCGGGTCGAGTGTTTCGGTGCCGATCTTCCGCGCCTTCATGGCCGAGGCGCTCAAGGAAAAGCCGAACATTCCCTTCCGCATCCCCCCCGGCATTCGCATGACGCGAGTCAACGCCACCACCGGCCTCGTCGCCCGGCCGGGCGACACCAACATCATCCTCGAGGCATTCAAGCCGGGGACGGAGCCGACCTCGCCGGGCGTTGTTCTCGACGGCCCGTCGTCGATTGCCATTCCTGGTGCGGGGATCGGCGGTCTATACTGAGCCCGACGTCGTTTTCGTCTTCGTCTGAGTAGGTTGAATGCGCGCCGAACTCACCGCCGCGGTCGCCGATATCAAGCAGTCACTAGGACTGCTGAGGAGGCATCTTTGACTTGGACAGCACCCTTCGGCGGCTTGAGGAACTAAACGTCATCGCCAATGACCCCGCCCTGTGGTCGGACAGTGCGCGGGCTCAGAAATTGCTGCGCGAACGCAGCCAGCTCGAAAAGGCGGTCAATGGATATCGCGGGCTGCAACAGGAACTCGACGACACGCTTGGGCTGATCGAACTCGGCGAGGCCGAGGGCGATTCGGCGATCGTCGCCGAGGCCGAAACCAATTTGCTGGCGCTCCGCGATCGCGCGGAAAAGCGTGGCCTCGAAAGCCTGCTTTCGGGCGAGGCCGACGCCAACGACGCCTTTCTCGAGGTCCATGCCGGCGCCGGTGGAACCGAATCCCAGGACTGGGCGCAGATGCTCCTGCGCATGTATGTGCGTTGGGCCGAACGCGGTGGGCGCGAAGTCGAATGGCTCGAAGAGAGCCCGGGAGAAGAGGCTGGCATCAAATCGGCCACGCTGCGGGTCAGCGGCGAAAACGCCTATGGCTGGCTCAAGACCGAAAGCGGCGTGCATCGGCTGGTCCGCATTTCGCCATTTGATTCCAATGCGCGGCGGCACACGAGTTTTGCCTCGGTGTGGGTCTACCCGGTGATCGACGACGCCATCGACATCGAGGTCAACGACTCCGACCTGCGCATCGATACCTATCGTTCATCCGGCGCCGGTGGACAGCACGTCAACAAGACCGAAAGCGCCGTCCGCATCACCCACGCCCCCAGCGGCATCGTCGTTCAGTGCCAGAGCGGCCGGTCGCAGCATCGCAATCGCGCCGAGGCGATGGTGATGTTGCGCGCGCGACTCTACGAGCAGGAACTGCAACGGCGTGAAGCCACGGCCCAAGCCCAACACGACCAAAAGACCGACATTGGCTGGGGCCATCAGATCAGGTCCTACGTCCTTCAGCCCTATCAAATGGTGAAGGACGTTCGCACCGACATCGAAACCAGCGACACGCAAGGTGTGCTCGATGGCAAGATCGATCGGTTCCTCGAAGCGGCGTTGTCCCAGCGGCTCAAGGGCGGCGTGGTTTCATCGGATGACGGCAAGAAAAAAGGAGAAGTCGCATGAAATACGTTTTGCTCGGAGAGCTGAGCGCCGATTGGGCGGTGAAGCAGGAAAAACGCGTCACCACGGCGCGGTCCAAGCTCAAGGAACTCGGCATGAAGGTCGAGTCGGTTTACTACACCCAGGGGGAACACGATTTCGTCGACATCGTCGATGCCCCGAACCCCGAGACAATGCTGGCCTTTTCGGTGTGGTAC
>CANFCX010000026.1 GCA_947445225.1 Rhodospirillales bacterium | reverse complement strand
GCGACATCGCCGGCAATGCCGCGCTGGTCCGCAAAGCGCGCAAGGAGGCGGCGGCGGCAAAGGCCGACCTCGTCGTTTTTCCCGAACTCTTCATGTCGGGGTATCCGCCGGAAGATCTTGTTCTTAAGCCGGCATTCCAGGATAGCTGCGAAGCCGAGGTCAGCGCCCTTGCGGCCGAAACCGCCGATGGCGGCCCCGCGGTGCTGGTCGGCACGCCGTGGCGGGCCGAAGGCAAGCTCTACAACGCCGCGATGTTGTTGGACGGCGGAAAGATCGCGGCCCAGCGGTTCAAGCACGATTTGCCCAATTACGGCGTCTTCGACGAAAAACGGGTTTTCGCCCAAGGCCCGTTGCCGGGCCCCATCATGTTTCGCGGTGCTCGGCTCGGCGTCATGATTTGCGAGGACATGTGGTATCCGGACGTGACCGAATGCCTGGGCGAAACCGGGACGGAATTGCTGCTTGTCATCAACGGCTCTCCGTTCGAGTTGGACAAATTCGACGAACGCCTGAATCTCGCGGTCGCCCGGGTCGTCGAAACCGATTGCCCGCTGATTTACATCAATCAGGTTGGCGGCCAGGACGAATTGGTGTTCGACGGCGCGTCTTTTGTCCTGGGCGCGGATCGGTCGTTGCGCGCGCAGGCGCCGTCCTGGCGGGAATCGTTGCTGGTCACGCGCTGGACGCGCGAAGACGACGACGAACCCTGGGTCTGCGAAGACGCCGAGCGGGCAAAGCCACCGGAGGGAACCGACGCCATCTACCGCGCGCTTGTCCTGGGTTTGCGCGACTATGTCGACAAGAACCGATTTCCCGGTGTCATCATCGGCCTATCCGGAGGAATCGATTCGGCGCTGACCGCCGCCATCGCCGTGGATGCGCTTGGCGCCGATCGCGTGCGTTGTGTGATGATGCCCTCGCCGTTTACCTCCAAGGACAGCCTGGAGGACGCGGCCGAGGTCGCCCGCCTGCTCGGCATTGGGCTCGAGACGATTTCCATCGAGCCGGCGATGCGGAGCTTCACGGAGATGACCGCGACCCTGTTCAAGGGCAAACCCGCCGACACGACGGAGGAGAATCTTCAATCCCGCATCCGCGGCGTGACGTTGATGGCCTTGAGCAACAAATTCGGATCGCTGGTCCTGTCGACGGGCAACAAATCCGAAATGTCCACGGGTTACGCCACGCTTTATGGAGACATGTGCGGCGGTTATGCCGTGCTGAAGGATGTGTACAAGACCACGGTCTTCGCCCTGTCGCGCCGCCGCAATGCGGAGAAGCCGGAAGGCGCGCTCGGCCCGAAGGGTCCGGTAATGCCCGATCGCGTTTTGACCAAGGCGCCGACGGCGGAACTAAAAGCCAATCAAAAAGACCAGGACACGCTGCCGCCTTATGACAAGCTCGACGAGATCCTCCGCTGCCTGATCGAGGATGAATTGTCCTCGGCCGAGGTGGTCAAACGCGGACACGATCCGGCGGTCGTGCGCCAAGTGTGGGACATGCTCTATCGCGCCGAATATAAACGCCGCCAGGCGCCGCCCGGCGTGAAGATCACGCGGCGCGCCTTCGGCAAGGATCGCCGTTATCCCATCACCAACGGTTTCCGCCCCCCGGCCGAGGATGCCGCGCCGCGCGGCCCCGTGCTCAAAGCGCCGACGCCGGGCAAGTCGTGGGATTCCGACGTCAGCTAGCGCTATCGGATCGGCCTCTCATGGACCGAAGCGGCCGGGTTTGCTACGAATGACGGGGTGAAGTTTCGCTCGCTGCCGGCCTTTGGGCCTGGAGTGATGCCGCGATGGGATGCGATCCGTGCAACTCGCCCTGTACAACACGCTGTCGCGTCGCAAGGAGGCGTTTGTTCCGCTCGATCCCGGACATATCCGCATGTATGTCTGCGGGCCGACGGTCTACAGCTATCCCCATGTCGGCAATGCGCGCTCGGCGGTTGTCTTCGATGTCCTTTACCGGCTGCTGAGGCGGCTCTATCCGCGCGTCACCTACGCCCGCAACATCACCGACGTCGACGACAAGATCATCGCCGCCGCCCAGGCCGCGCATGAACCCATCGAATCGATAACGACACGCACCGCCGCCGC
Organism: Rhodospirillales bacterium; assembly: GCA_947445225.1. GTDB lineage: Bacteria > Pseudomonadota > Alphaproteobacteria > CACIAM-22H2 > CACIAM-22H2 > SHVT01. Next base: position 24,964 of record CANFCX010000026.1, on the reverse strand, counting down.
CTATCGTGAGGACATGGCGGCGCTGGGGACATTGCCGCCAACCGAGGAGCCGCGCGCGACCCAATACATTCCGCAGATGATCGCCATGATCGAGCGGCTGATCGCCCGCGGCCACGCTTATGCCGCGCAAGGCCATGTCCTGTTCGATGTGCCGTCGATGCCCGATTACGGGAAACTGGCCCGCCGCGACCGCGACGACATGATCGCGGGCGCGCGGGTGGAGGTTGCCCCCTATAAGAAAGACCCCGCCGATTTCGTGTTGTGGAAACCGTCGGCCGACAACCAGCCGGGGTGGGACAGCCCGTGGGGGCGGGGACGCCCGGGTTGGCACATCGAATGCTCCGCGATGGGTGAGTCCCTGCTCGGCGAGACCTTCGACATTCATGGCGGCGGCCAGGATTTGATGTTCCCGCATCACGAAAACGAAATCGCGCAAAGCGCCTGCGCCCATGGCGGCGCGCCGCTCGCGCGGTATTGGATGCATAATGGCTTCCTGTCGATGAACGACGAAAAGATGTCCAAATCGCTCGGCAACATCGTCACCGTGCGCGAGCTGCTGGCCGATTGGCCGGGCGAGGTCATTCGGCTCGCGCTGCTATCGGCGCATTACCGCGCCCCGCTCAACTGGACGACGGAGGTCTTGCGGCAGGCGAAGCAGACTCTGGATCGCTGGTATAAGGCGAAGGAGCTTCTGTCTGACGTAGCTCCTACCGATGTCGTGGGAGACGAGCTTGTCCAGACCGCGCTTATGGATGACCTCAATACGCCGCTAGCAATTGCGGAAATGCATCGACATGCGGACATGGTCTTTAACGTTCATGATCTGTCAAAAACCACCATGCAGATCATCGATCGAGGCGCTCTAAAGGCACGCCTTTTGCGGGAGGGTGATCTCCTTGGTGTGTTGGCGGGGGATCCCGTTGAATGGCGAAAGGGCAAGGTAAATGCGCAAGAGGAGAATTACATAAGTCAGCAAATAGAGCAGCGTAATGAAGCGCGCAGACGAAGGGATTTCTCAACGGCAGACAGCTTAAGAAAAAAACTCGAAGAAATGGGGATCATTCTTGAGGATGGTCCTAACGGAACGACATTTCGGCGAACTGATCAGTCAATACGGATAAAAGACCAGGAATGAAGCCACCCATTCCTCGCCCTGTATCAGATTCAGTGGCGCCTTGCGTCATCCTGGTGTGGCCGCAGCTCGCGGAAAACATCGGCACGGCGGCGCGGGCGATGATGAATTGCGGGTTGTCCGATCTACGTCTGGTTCGCCCGCGCCCGGTATGGCCGAGCGAGCGGGCGGCGCAGGCATCGTCCGGCGCCGATGCGGTTCTTGCCTCGGCCCGGCTCTTTGACACCTCCGCCGACGCCATTGCCGATCTGCGCCATGTCTATGCCGCGTCGGCGCGTAAGCGGGACATGGAAAAGCCGGTGACGACGCCCCGTTTGGCGGCGGCGGAAATGCGCGCATTGATCGGGCGGGGCGAAAGCTGCGGCATCCTGTTCGGCCCCGAGCGCACCGGGCTGGAAAATGACGACATCGTGCTTGCCGATACCGTCGTGGCGGTTCCGCTCAACCCGCTTTTCAGTTCTCTCAACCTAGCCCAGGCCGTCCTGCTCCTCGGTTATGAATGGTTCCAGGCATCGCCCAGCCTGGCGCCGCTTAAGGAGAATGAAGGCACCTCGCCGCCGGCGCCGAAGGGCGACCTGATCAATTTTTTGACCCGCCTAGAAGCGGAGTTGGACGATTGCGGATTCCTGCGCCATCCGCAGATGCGGCCGACCATGGTACGCAATATTCGCAACCTGTTTCAACGCGCCGCGCCCACCGATCAGGAGCTGCGGACGATGCACGGTGTGCTCACCTGCCTGCTGCAACGCCCGCACCGGCCACCCGGCAGTCCAGAGGTGTCGCGAGACGGGGGCGATAAACCGCCCGTCGAATCGGTTTGACACGGCACGACCCCCGGCTATAGTACGGCGGTTTCGGCGAGCGGCGCGCCTTCCGGGCGTGGCCGAGGGCGCCTAATTCCCTTTTATCGTTTCGATCGGCAGGGCGAATGACCAAGCGCGTTCAATCCAAATACAAGATCAACCGCCGCCTCGGCGTCAATCTCTGGGGCCGCGCCAAGAGCCCGCTCAATCGCCGCGACTATGGACCCGGCCAGCATGGGCAGCGCCGCCGCAAGCCGACCGATTACGGCACGCAGCTCGCCGCCAAGCAGAAGCTGAAGGGCTATTACGGCAACATCACCGAACGGCAGTTCCGCAAGCTCTACAAGGAAGCCGCGCGTCGCCGCGGCGACACGTCGGAGCAGTTGATTGAGTTGCTGGAACGCCGGCTCGACGCCGTTGTCTATCGGATGAAACTCGCCGCGACGGTTTTCGCCGCCCGCCAATTGGTCAATCACGGCCATATCCAGGTCGGTGGCCGCAAGGTCAACATCCCGTCCTTTTTGGTCAAGGATGGGGTTACGATCGAGGTGCGCGAGAATTCCAAACAAATGGGAATGATCGCCGAAGCGATTGCATCGGCGGAGCGCGAAGTCCCCGATTACATCGAATTCGATCCGAAGACGCTGAAGGGCAAATTCGTCCGCACCCCGAAACTCACCGACGTGCCCTATCCGGTGAAGATGGAACCCAACATGGTTGTGGAGTTCTACTCCCGCTAACCGGGCAGGCTGGGGGGCCTTAGGCGGCTTTCCCGGCTTTTTCCATCTTGTCTTCTTCGGCCCAACGCCGGCCGATGGTGTTCAGCGTCTTGAAGACCTCGGCCAATTCCTTGCCGCGATCGGCCAGGCCATACGTGACCTGCGGCGGTATCGTGGGCTTGTAGTCGCGAAAAATCACGCCGGCTTCTTCGAGCAGCCGCAAGCGCTCGGTCAGGACCTTGGCGGAAATTCCCGGGACCTTGCGTTTCAGGGCGCCGAAACGCAGCGGCCCTTCGCTTTGCAGAATCCATAAGATGTAGCTTGTCCACGGCCCCATGAGCAGGCGCAGGATGGAATCCATCGCGCAGGACGTCGCGTGGGACTGGGTCACGGTAGCCTCCGGGTTATCGACTCATAGTTACTATATAGTACCTACTTTACTCACAACACTAGTTATAATAGGTAATCGATATACGATTACATCCTATATTTCAGAAGGAGACATCCGATGACCGACACCGGTTCCGTCGCCTACGGCGCGCTGCTGCTGAGGCTCAGCCTGGGCGTCATGTTCGTTGCCCATGCTTTGCTCAAACTCTTGGTCTTTACGTTGCCCGGCAATGCCGCTTTTTTCGAATCCATCGGACTTCCCGGCTGGCTCGGCCACGTAACATTCGCGGCGGAGCTTGTCGGCGGTGTGCTCCTGATCCTGGGTCTGCACGCCCGTTGGGTTGCCCTGGCTCTATTGCCGATCCTTCTCGGCGCGACCTGGGCGCATGGCGGCAATGGCTGGTTGTTCATCAATACCGGCGGCGGCTGGGAATATCCTCTGTTTCTGGCGGCGGCGGCGGCGGTTCAGGGGCTGATCGGGAACGGCGCCTACGCGGTGAGCCTGGCGACACTCGGTCGGCGGCCCGGTTTAGCCCGCGCATGACCAAGGGGTTTTCCTCGGTCTTCGTTTCACACGGCGCGCCGACGCTGATTCTGGAAACTGGCCCGGCGAGGGATTTCCTCGCCGGGCTCGGCGCCGCCTTGGGCAAGCCGCGGGCGGTGCTGTGCGTGTCGGCGCATTGGGAGACACCGGCGGCGACGATCTCCGCGGCCGTCAGCCCCGAGACCATCCATGATTTTCACGGCTTCCCCCAGGAAATGTACGAAATCCGCTATCCCGCGCCGGGTGCCCCCGATCTGGCGTCGGAAGTTGCCGCCCGGCTGCGCGCCGCCGGCCTGCCGGCATCGGTCGATCCCCATCGCGGCTTCGATCACGGCGCCTGGGTCCCGCTCAAATTGATGTATCCCGACGCCGATGTCCCGGCGGCCCAGCTTTCCATCCAGCATCACCTCGGACCCGGACATCATTTCGCGGTGGGGCGGGCCTTGGCTGGGCTTGGGGCGGAGGGCGTGCTTGTCCTGGGCAGCGGCGGCGCCACCCACAATCTGCGGGAATTGAACTGGGGCGGTGGCGCCGAGCCTTCCGCCTGGGCCAAACGCTTCGACGATTGGCTGGAGGAAAATATCGTGGCCGGCGATCGGACGGCCCTGATCGACTATCGAAAGCGCGCGCCCGATGCCCTTCGCGCCCATCCGCGCGACGAACATCTCTTGCCGCTTTTCGTTGCCTTCGGTGCCGGCGGCAGTGGCGCCAAGGGCCACCGCCTTCATGGCAGCTTCAACTTTGGCAGCCTCAGCCTGGCTGCCTATGCGTTCGACCCGCCCGTTAAGTAGCCCGGGCAGGAGCCGTCAGGCCGGTGGCGCCACCTTGACGGCGATGCCCTTGGTCTGGAGCATTTGCTGTAATTCGCCGGATTGAAACATTTCGCGGACGATGTCGCAGCCGCCCACGAATTCACCCTTCACATAAAGCTGCGGTATCGTCGGCCAGCTGGTGAAGTCCTTGATGCCCTGGCGCAAGGTGGGGTCGGTCAGAATGTCGATCCCCTTGAACTTGACGCCCATATTGGTTAGCACCTGGACCACGGCCGCGGAGAAGCCGCATTGCGGGAAAACCGGCGTGCCTTTCATGTACAGCACGACATCATTGTCCGCGAGGTCGCGTTTGATGCGGTCGGTTACCGAAGTATCGCTCATGGTCGTCTCCTCTTGGCGGGCGGTGTTAGGAATCGCCCGGTACGGAAGTCTGTAGCGCGAGAGCGTGGAGCTGGTTGCCCATACGTCCGCCCAGTGCCTTGAACACCATCTGGTGCTGCTGGATGCGGCTCTTTCCCTTGAAGGACGCGGATTCGACATGCGCGGCATAGTGATCGCCGTCGCCGCGCAAATCTTCAATGGTCACGCGCGCATCGGGCAATGCTTCTTTGATCATCCGCTCGATGTCGGCGGCGGCCATGGCCATGGAAAAGGCTCCGTCGGTCTGCGCTGGTGAATGTGCTCTAACTGGCCGTCATGAAGGAGGGAAACCAGCCTTCGTGGCGGGCTCTAAGCGCCTTCAAGGATATAGGTCTGCTGGACGATACTGTCAACGAATCGCCCCCGATGCGACCGATCACCGCGGCCGCGACTCCGGCATCCCTCGCGCGGCGCAGAATCGGCGCCGGATCGCGGCACGACACCAGGTACCGCGCCTGGTCCTCGCCGAACAGCCAGGCAGCGGGGGCGACCCCCTCGGGCACCGCGATGTCCGCGCCGAATCCCCCGGCGAGCGCCATTTCGGCGATGGCGACGAGTGTGCCGCCATCGGACACATCGTGGCAGGCTGATACCAAGCGTTCGACGATCATGCCGCGGACGGCATCGCCGTTGCGCCGCTCGGCGGCGAGGTCGATCGGCGGCGGCGCCCCGTCTTCACGCCCGCAGACTTCGCGCAGGTAGAGCGACGCGCCAAGCCAACCCTTTGTTTCGCCGAGAAGGATGATGGACTCGCCTGCCGCCTTGAAGGCCAGGCTCATGGCGGAGTCGAGGTCGTCGATCAGGCCGACGCCACCGATCACCGGCGTGGGCAAGATGGCCTTGCCCTGGGTTTCGTTGTAGAGCGAGACATTGCCGGATACGACCGGATAGTTCAGGGCCAGACAAGCCCGACGCATGCCCTCGATGCAGCCGACGAGCTGGCCCATGATTTCGGGCCGCTCGGGGTTGCCGAAATTCAGATTATCGGTGATGGCGAGCGGGCGGGCGCCGACGGCGGTAAGGTTGCGCCAGGTTTCGGCGACGGCCTGGGCGCCGCCGGTGGCGGGATGGGCAAGGCAATAACGCGGCGTGCAATCGGTGACCAGCGCCAGCGCCTTCTTGGTGCCGGGGATACGCACGATGGCGGCGTCGCCGCCCGGGGTCTGCACGGTCTCGCCGCGCACGAGATGGTCGTATTGTTCCCAGATCCAGCGTTTGCTGGCGAGGTCCGGGCAGCCCATCAGCGTTTCCAGCGCATCCGCGGTTTCGATCCTAGGTAGTTGCGCGCTGTCAACCGGTGGCCGGGTGGGGGAGGCGACCCACGGCCGGTCATATTCCGGCGACTGCAAGACCATGGGCTGGATCGGCATGTCCGCGGCGATGGCCGATCCCTGCTTGACGACAAGGCGGCCGCCTTCGATCAACCTTCCGACCACGGCGAAATCGAGTTCGTATTTGTCGAAGATGGCGCGGGCCTGGGCTTCGCGCTCCGGGCGCAGCACCATCAGCATCCGCTCCTGGCTCTCCGACAGCATGATCTCGTAGGGGGTCATGCCGGTTTCGCGGAGGGGAACCCGGTCCAATTCCAGCTCCAGCCCGAGCCCGCCCTTGCCCGCCATTTCGACCGAGGACGAGGTCAACCCGGCGGCGCCCATGTCCTGGATGGCGACGATGGCGTCGGTGGCCATCAATTCGAGACAGGCTTCGATCAGCAGCTTTTCGGTGAAGGGGTCGCCGACTTGCACAGTCGGGCGTTTGGCCTCGCTCGCCTCGTCGAATTCGGCCGAGGCCATGGTGGCGCCGTGGATGCCATCGCGCCCGGTCTTGGCGCCGACGTAAACCACGGGGTTCCCCACACCGGCCGCGCTCGAATAAAAGATGCGGTTGGCCGGCGCCAGCCCCACGGTCATGGCGTTGACCAGGCAGTTGCCGTCATAGGCGGGATGGAAATTGCATTCCCCGCCGACGGTCGGCACGCCCACGCAATTGCCGTAAAAACCGATGCCCGCGACGACGCCGGCAACCAAATGGCGCGTGCGCGGATTTTGCGGGCTGCCGAAGCGCAAGGCGTTGAGGTTGGCGATCGGGCGCGCGCCCATCGTGAAAACATCGCGCAAGATGCCGCCGACGCCGGTCGCCGCACCCTGGAATGGTTCGATGAAGGACGGGTGGTTGTGGCTTTCGATCTTGAAGATCGCCGCGAGCCCATCGCCGATATCGATGACGCCGGCATTCTCGCCCGGTCCGCAGATCACCCAGGGAGCCTTGGTGGGCAGGGTCTTGAGCCATTTCTTCGACGATTTGTACGAGCAATGTTCGCTCCACATCACCGAAAAAATGCCCAACTCGGTGATGCTGGGCGGCCGGCCGAGGATGGACAGGATGCGTGTGTATTCGTCCGCGGTCAGCCCATGCGCCGTCACGGTCTCCGGCGCGATGGACGCAGCCGGCGAAACTTTCGCGCTCGCTGTCACGACAACGCCCTGATCAGGCCGTCGAAGAATGGCTTGCCGTCGGTGCCGCCGGCGATGGGATCGATGGCGTTTTCCGGATGCGGCATGAGGCCGAGTACGTTTTTTGCATCGTTGAACACGCCCGCGATCGATCGCGCCGAGCCATTGGGATTGGACGAAGGCGTCAACGCGCCGTCCTCGCCGCAATACCGAAACGCGACATGTCCCTGGTCCTCGATGCGGTTCAGCGTGTCGGCGTCGGCGAAATAATTGCCGTCATGGTGGGCGATGGGCACGCGGATGACCTGGCCGGCGGCGTAGCCGGCGGTAAACAGGCTTTGGCCGGTTTCGACGCGCAGATGCACGAACTTGCAATTGAATTTGAGGGTGGCGTTGGGCAACAACGCGCCGGGCAGCAAGCCGGCCTCGGTCAGCACCTGAAAACCGTTGCAAATGCCTAACACCGGCACGCCGCGCGCGGCGCGGGCGGCGACCTCCCGCATGACCGGCGAGCGGGCGGCGATGGCACCGGCGCGCAGATAATCGCCATAAGCAAAACCGCCGGGCAGGACGATTAAATCCGCCGCGCCCAGTTCCGCCTCGCCGTGCCAGACCAGCCGGGGCGGCGAACCCATGCTCGCGGCGAGAGCCTTGGCGACGTCGTGCTCGCGGTTCGATCCTGGAAAAACGATAACGGCAGCCTTCATCGCCTAGGCTAACTCAATCGCATAGTCCTCGATGACGGTATTGGCGAGCAGCTTGCGGCACATCTCATCGAGTTTCGTCCGCGCCTTGGCCGGGTCGGTCTCGGCAAGGTCGATCTCGATGAATTTGCCTTGCCGCACCTCGGTGACCCCGGCGAAGCCGAGGCTGGCGAGTGAATGCGCCACTGCCTTGCCCTGCGGGTCCAATACGCCCCGCTTCAGGGTGATGTGAACTTTGGCCTTCATCGGCCCGCTCGGCTCCGAATCATTGCAGCGTCTTGGGTCCCTTGACGTCGCCGGGTCCGCCTTCGGGCAGGATGCCGAGCCGCCGCGCGACTTCCTGATAGGCTTCCTCGACCTGACCGAGATCGCGGCGGAAACGGTCCTTGTCGAGCTTCTCGTTGGTCTTGGTATCCCATAGGCGGCAGCAATCCGGGCTGATCTCGTCGGCCAGCACGATACGCATTTCGTCGTTTTGCCACAGCCGGCCGAATTCCAATTTGAAATCGATCAGGCGCAATCCGACGCCCAGGAAAAGCCCGGTCAGGAAATCGTTGACCCGCAGCGCCATCGACATGATGTCGTCGAGGTCCTGAGTCGTGGCCCAGCCGAAGGCGGTGACGTGTTCTTCGGAGACCATCGGATCGCCGAGTTCGTCGGATTTGTAATAATACTCGACGATCGAGCGCGGCAACTGCGTGCCTTCGGCCATGCCGAAACGCTGGGAAAACGTGCCGGCGGCGATGTTACGCACGACGATCTCGACCGGGATGATCTCGACCTCGCGCACCAGCTGCTCGCGCATGTTGAGGCGGCGCACGAAATGCGTTGGCACCCCGATCTCGCCCAGCCGCGTCATCAAATATTCCGAAATGCGGTTGTTGATGACACCCTTGCCGGTGATGACGCCTTTTTTCTTGTTGTTGAAGGCGGTGGCGTCGTCCTTGAAATATTGGACGAGTGTACCCGGCTCCGGTCCCTCGAAAAGGACCTTGGCTTTGCCTTCATAGATTTGTCTGCGTCTGGCCATTGGCATTGCCGCTGGTGGGAGGACAAGGGGAAAGCGCGACCGGCGGCGGTGTGGGGCCCCGAACAACCATCATATAGCAATTGCTCGATGGCTTCACAATGAACGAAAAAATATTATTATTCAAATAGTTAAATCAAAAAAGGGGGTCCGGTCCGGACGCCCGGCGGAAAATCGCCAAACCATCGGCCTCCTTTCGCCCGGCGGCGGCACGGCGATCAGCGAGGCGTTGGTCGTAGCAAAGCCGCTATCGGTCGCGATTGTCAGGGCGCGGTTTTCGGACCCGGCTTCACCTAGCAACACCTCCCAATCCTGCCAATCTCCGGTTTCCGGAATCGGGGTGGAAGCGGCCCGAAAACGCGGCAAATATTCAGCGATGCGGGGATCGTCAGCGCTGTTGAGATCGGCCGAGGTGATCATGGACAGGCCCGTCGGTACCGGCGCGACCTGGACCTCTTTGCCGCCAGGCTTGGCCGGCGATTTGATCCAGAATGCGTCGTGGCTGTCGGCGATGATTAAATGAAACGGGCGGTAGGCGCGGGCATCGAGTTCGGACAGCGCCGATGCCGCCGCGGCGGCATCGGCATGATCGAGTGCTTCGAGCACCAATTCTCCGCGGCTGCGCTTTCCCGATTGCGGCCCCAGCGTGCCCGGACGGTTCAGTACCCCGGCGGCGACGCCATGATCGTTGACCCCGAGCCAGCTGCCGCCCGCCAGGCGGTCGAGTCCGCCAAAGGTTTCCGGGCGGTCGGGCCAGTGCCGGCCCGGCGCGGCCCAGGGCCGATCGATCATTTCATCGCGGTTGGCGCCTAGGATCAACGGCCAGTTTTCAACGGGGCGATGGAGTAGGACAAGCGTGCACATCGGGGGCCTTTGCTGCCAAGGTTTCGATACCACTTGATGTGGGGCGCCGCTATAACAAGGCCCGCCGCCGACGAACCCAATATCCGCTGGAGACCGTCATGCCGAGTTTCGACGACCGGGAAAAAGCGTTTGAGGCCAAGTATCGCCAGGATCAGGAATTCCGTTTCAGGGTCAATTCAAGGCGCAACAAACTCCTCGGCGAGTGGGCGGCCGGCCTCATGGGGCTTAAGGGCGCCGCCGTGGAGAGTTATGCCAAGGACGTTGTTTCCTCCGATTTCGAGAAGCCCGGCGACGGCGATGTGGTCGAAAAAGTACTCAAGGATTTGACCGCGCACGGCGTCAAGACCGACGAACGCACGATACGCCGCGAAATGGAGCGCCTGTTGGCCGTGGCTGCTGACCAGATCGGCGGAAAGCCGGCTTAGCCCGGCCGGTTATCTGCCGAACACGCGCCGGAAAATCGTATCGACGTGTTTGGTGTGGTAGCCGATGTCGAATAGCTTCGCCAACGCCGCCGGCTTCAGATGTGCGGTCACGGCCCGATCCTTCGACAGCAGCTTCAGGAAATCGCCGCCGGTTCTCCAGCTTCGCATGGCGTGGTCCTGGACCACGGCATAGGCATCTTCGCGGGCCATCCCGGCCTGGGTCAGCGCCAGCAGAACGCGCTGGGAATGAATGATCCCACCCAGCCGGTCCAGATTGGCGCGCATGCGATCGGGGTAGACGACGAGTTTGTCGATCATCCCGGCGAGCCGGTCCAACGCAAAATCCAGCGTCACCGTGCAATCCGGAGCGATCATGCGTTCCACGGATGAATGGGAAATATCGCGTTCGTGCCACAGCGCCACGTTTTCCAGCGCCGGCAGCAGGTGCGATCGCACGATTCGCGCGAGCCCGGTGAGGTTCTCGCTCAAGACCGGATTGCGTTTATGCGGCATGGCGGAGGAGCCCTTTTGCCCCGCCGCGAAAAATTCCTCGGCCTCCGCGACCTCCGTGCGTTGCAGGTGGCGAATTTCGACGGCGATGCGTTCGATCGAACTGGCGATGACGGCCAGGGCGGCGAAATAGGCGGCGTGACGATCGCGCGGCGTGACCTGCGTCGAAACCGGCTCGACCTTTAGGCCGAGTGCCTGGGCGACATGGTCCTCCACGCGCGGATCGATATTGGCGAAGGTGCCGACGGCGCCGGAAATCTTGCAGGTAGCGATCTCCGCGCGTGCCGCTTTCAGGCGCTCCCGGTTGCGGCTGAACTCCGCGTAAAAGCCCGCGAGTTTCAGTCCGAACGTCGTCGGCTCGGCGTGGATGCCGTGGCTGCGGCCGATGCACGGCGTCGTCTTATGCTCCAGCGCACGGCGCTTGAGCGCGGCCAGCACGCGATCGATGTCGCCGAGAAGGATATTCGTCGCGCGGGTGAGCTGGACCGCGAGACAGGTGTCGAGAACGTCCGAGGAGGTCATGCCCTGGTGAACGAAGCGGGCATCCGGCCCAACATATTCCGCGAGGTTGGTCAGGAAGGCGAGGACGTCGTGCCGCGTCTGGCTTTCGATGTCCGCGATGCGGGCGGCGTCGAACTTGCCGCGCCGCCGAATCGCCGTCGCCGCGGTTTTCGGGATGGTCCCGAGTTTGGCGAGGGCGTCGCACGCATGAATTTCGATCTCGAGCCAGATCCCGAACTTGGTCTCCTCGCTCCAAAGGGCGGCCATCTGCGGCCGGCTGTAGCGCGGGATCATCGGCTCGGGTCCATTGTTCTATCCGTGGAGGGGGGTGCTGGTGTCCTGCGGCGGACGCTAGCCCCGGTCCCCGGGTCGAGGCAAGGGGCCTGGATCGGGGGCGGTGGCGAGCGCGAGACTCGCGGCGAGCGTCGATGCCGCATCGCCGGTGGCATCGATGTGATGCCAATCGAGCCGGCCGACGTCGTAGGTCCGTTGCCGGCGCAAGACCGCGACCGTCGCATCGGACGCATCGTTCGTGCGCGCGGCAATGCGCGCTTCCATGACCGCATCGGCGGCCTCCAGCCATAGACCGACAAAGGGAACCTTGGCGGCGTGCGCGACGGCGGCGATGGTGGCCCGCTCATCGGGCCGGGCAAACACGCCGTCGGCAATCGCAGCGTGACCGCTCGCGAGCACGGCGGCCGCGTTTTCGGCCAAGCGGCGATACACGGCGCCGGTTCTTTCATCGGCATAGGCCGACGATGGCAGCCGGGTCGTCGGATCGACGCCGGCCAGGCGTTTGCGCAGAACGTCGGTGCGAAGGACAACCGCGCCGGGCGCCGGCCCGATATCAGGCGCAAGGCCGACGGCCAGGGTCGATTTTCCCGTGCCCGACAGCCCGCCGACGGCGAGCAGTCGCGGCTTGGGCGGCGACAGGAAATCGAAGGCGAGATCGAAGGCGGCTTTGGCGTCGGCCAACATGCGCTCGGCCTCGGCGGGGGAGGGCTGCGTCGCCGCCGCCGCCGCTGTGGTATGCGCTCGGATCGCCGCCCGGCAGGACAGGAAAAGCGGCAGCGCCGGGAGGCTGCGATGGTCGTTCGTGAGGTCGAGGTAAGTGTTGAAGGCTGTGTTTGCGAGGCGGCGCAAGCCGCGCCGCTCCAGGTCCATCAACAGAAAAGCCAGGTCGTAGAACACATCGATACAGGCGATGCTGTCGTTGAACTCGATTGCGTCGAACAACACGGGCCGATTCTCTAGCAGGCAAATGTTGCGCAGATGCAGGTCTCCGTGGCACCGCCGCACGAAGCCGTCATCCCGTCGGCGATCGAGCAGCACGCCGACGCTATCGAGCGCCCCACGCAGGCGCAGATCGAGTTCGGCGACACGCCGCGGGTCGAAGTTGGGCCCGGCTCCCAGCAATCCTGCACCAATACCCTGGATCACCGCCGCCATGCCCGCGGCGCCGCCGAAATCGAAACGGCGCTCGGCGTCCGCGTGCAGCTTGGCCACGGCTTCGGCGAGGTGTTCCATCGCGGCTCGGTCGAGTTGGCCGCGCCCGGCGCGTTTATCGAAAAGCGCGTCCTGATCGAAGCGGGCCATCGCGACGACCCAATCGATGGGTTGTCCTTCTCCACCCAGGGTCAGTCGGCCATCGGGCGCGCGGGTAATCGCCATCGTTCCGAGGTAAAGGGTGGGCGCGGTGCGGCGATTGAGGACAATTTCCGCCTCGCAGGCGGTTCGCCGCCGCTCGATCGTAGAAAAATCCATATAGGGAAAACGAACGGCGCGTTTGAGTTTGTAGGCACGCTCGCCGGCCAAGAAGACAACCGCGCCATGGGTGTCGATCCGCTCCACGGCTTGTATCCCGGCGCCATAGGTGGCGGGCGTGGCGAGAAACGCGATCGCCTCGCTTTGATCTTGAACGATCAAATCGGTCGCCTCATGGCTGCGGTCGCCCATGTTGGTGGAGATGAAGGCCTCTCATGCCGCGCACTATACCTATGCCGATCCCGCGCGGGCATTTTCGACACATCGGGGCCTACGCTCATTCTGACCGAACATAACGGTGAGCAATCGCAGACCAACGTCAATTGGCGCAAGCCAGTGGCGATGCTCGTTAACCAGGGCACGCCGAGCGGCAAGGAATTCCTGGCCCAAGGTTTCAAGAGCTACAGATGGGTGAGGTCATCATTCACGAGCACGGCCGATGCGGTCCTGGCCGGCCGTGCCTTCATTTTGCCGGATAACAGCCTGATTTTGCTGCGGATCAGCGACGTGCTCATTGATGGAACGAGGCTCGAAGGGCGGGGTGTCGCGCCGACGATCGAGGTGCCCTACCGGCATGGAATATTCCGATGGCGCCGATCCCCGGTTGGACCGCGCCGTCAAGACGCTGGCCCGAGCCGTTCGCCATCGGGGAAATTAGTTGGTCACCAAAGCCGAAATGCGCTATACCCCACCGAATACGGGGCTCGCAATTTCTCTAGGAATACCCATGTATTCCCCGTGGCGGTTCGGCGCCACGTTGGTTTCGGGCCGCGGAGGATAACGCTTAAGTGACTCGTTCGACCCGTAACCTAACCGTAACATTACGGGAAATTCCGACGCGGCGGTGTCGTCGGGAAACAAGATGAGACCTGCGGAGGACACTTTGTTGAACGTTCAGACTGCGGATACTGCGATCATGGCGAAAGCGCCGATGCCGGCGCCGCTGATCGATCCGTTCGATCGGCCGATTACCTATTTGCGCGTGTCGGTGACCGATCGCTGCGATTTTCGCTGCGTGTATTGCATGTCCGAAGACATGACCTTCCTGCCCAAGGCGGAGGTCTTGACCCTCGAAGAAGTCGACCGCGTGTGCAGCGCCTTCGTTCGCCTCGGCACCAGGAAGCTCAGGCTGACCGGCGGCGAGCCCTTGGTGCGTAAGAACATCATGAGCCTCTTTCGCAGCCTCGGCCGGCATATCCGCTCGGGCGCGCTCGACGAGCTGACGGTGACGACCAATGGCAGCCAGCTCGCTAAACACGCCGAGGAATTGAAGGCCTGCGGCGTGCGGCGCATCAACGTCTCCGTGGACACGCTGGATCCGGCGAAGTTCACCGAAGTGACGCGCTGGGGCAAGCTGGACAAGGTTCTCGAAGGCATGGAGGCCGCGAAGGCGGCGGGCCTTGAGGTCAAGATCAACGCCGTCGCCTTGCGCGGCGTCAATGAACATGAATTCGACGGCATGGTCGCATGGTGCGGCGACAAGGGCTACGACATGACCATCATCGAGGTCATGCCGATGGGCGACATTGGTCCCGACCGCCTGGAACAATACCTTCCCCTGTCCTTGGTGCGCGCGCGGCTGGCGAAGACCTGGACGCTGGAGGAGTCGGATTATCGCAGCGGCGGTCCGGCCCGATACGTCACGGTCAAGGAAACCGGCCGCAAGATCGGCTTCATCACGCCGCTCACCCATAATTTCTGCGAATCGTGCAACCGCGTTCGCCTGACCTGCACCGGGGTCCTTTACATGTGCCTCGGTCAAAACGACGCGGCGGACTTGCGGACGCCCATGCGTGAGGGATTCAACGACGACCAGTTGGATGGATCAATCCGCGAAGCGATCACCCGCAAGCCAAAGGGCCATGATTTCGTGATCGACCGCCGTCATCGCGGTCCGGCCGTCCCCCGGCACATGAGTCTGACCGGCGGCTGAAGCCGGCCAATTTCGTCGGATCAAGGCGGGCCTGATCGGCCCGCCTTTGTCTTTTAGCCGCGGCCGGCCGCGGCATTTTGCCCGGACATCGAGCGGGTTATACTCGCTTCGGATGAACCCGTGGCTCGGCACAAAATTCCCGGCATGAAATACGACAAGATCGCCCTGGTCGCATCACCGTCGGCACCGGCCAGGCAGGCGTTGGCGGTGCTGCGGAAGCGTTTCGGCCGGGTTTCTCCGCGTCAGGCCGACCTCATTGTCGCGATCGGCGGCGATGGTTTCATGTTGGACACGCTGCATCGCTTCATCGACCTCGGCATACCGATCTATGGTCTGCATCGTGGGACCGTCGGTTTTCTGATGAACCGCGATTCGAACCGCTCGCTGGAGCAGCGGATCGAAACCGCCGTGCCGACCATTCTTCATCCGCTGCGGATGAAGGCAAGAACGCGGGGCCGCGCCCTGAAGCAAGCCCTGGCCATCAACGAGGTGTCGCTGTTGCGTCAATCGCGCCTCGCGGCGAAGATATGCGTCACGGTGGACGGCAAGGAGCGGCTTTCGGAGTTGGTTTGCGACGGGGCCTTGGTCGCGACGCCGGCGGGAAGCACCGCCTACAATCTCTCCGCGCACGGTCCCATCATTCCGATCGGCGCCGGCATCCTCGCCTTGACGCCGATCAGCGCCTTCCGTCCTCGTCTGTGGCGCGGCGCGCTGCTGCCGCACACGGCCGTGGTGTCGTTTCATGTCCTGGAGCCGACGTCGCGCCCGGTCAGCGCGACCGCCGACCATACCGAAGTCCGCGATGTGCTCGATGTCGAAATCTCCGAGGCGCGGGACGTCTCCCTGACATTGCTCTTCGATCCGGAACACAATCTTGAAGAGCGAATCCTAAACGAGCAGTTCCGAGCGTGAACTGGGCGGGCCGGCCGTGATCGAAACGGACGAACCCGTCGCGATCGCCCCGCCCGACCTCGCGGGATATCGGAACGGGCCGTTGGGCATCGACTTTGTTCAGCGTATCGACAGCGGTTTTCCGGGGCCGCATGTCTTGGTGTGCACACTCGTCCACGGCAATGAATATTGCGGCGCCGTGGCGCTGGACCAATGGCTGCGGGCGCCGCCGAATCTGCGGGCCGGCCGGGTGACGGCCGCCTTCGTCAACATGGCTGCCTTCGGGCAATTCACCGCCAGCGATCCTCATGCGTCGCGGTTCCTCGACGAGGATTTCAATCGCCTGTGGACGCCGGAGGTGCTGGACGGGCCCCGGTCGAACCGCGAACTGACGCGGGCGCGGGCGCTTCGTCCCTTGATCGATGAAGCGGATTTCCTGCTCGATCTTCATTCCATGCAATATCCCTCGCCGCCACTTTTGATGTGCGGCCCACTCGAAAAGGGACGGCGTTTGGCATTCGCGCTCGGCCTGCCCTATGACGTGATCAGCGATGCCGGACATCGCGCGGGGCGCCGCTTGCGGGATTATGGCGGCTTCGGCGACCCGGCTCGCAAGAAGAACGCCTTGCTCGTCGAATGCGGTCAGCACTGGGCGAAGGATAGCGTCGCGGTCGCCGCCGCCGTGCTGCGGCGGTTTCTCGCCCATCTTGGCCTGACCGATGGGGGACCACGCCCTGCCGGCGCGCGGCCTCGCCTGATCGAGGTGACGGAGGTCGTGACGGCAGCCACCGACGATTTCCAATTCGTCCTGCCCTGCAAGGGCATGGAGGTCATTGCCCGCGCCGGAACCGCGGTCGCCCGGGATGGCGGGCGGGCCATCGCCACACCGCATGACGACTGCGTCTTGGTCATGCCGTCGCGGCGTCCGCGCAAGGGACAAACGGCGGTGCGTTTCGGCCGGATCTCTCTCTGATCCGGCCGTAGTAGCGTCCGCTTCCGGCATGCCGTATGAACAACGGCTGATGACCTCGCCAGCCCAGCTTTTCAATCAGGCTTTCAGCCTGCACCAATCCGGCCGACTCGCCGACGCCGCGCGCCTTTATCTCGCGATCCTCGATCGGCAGCCGACCAACGCCAAGGCCTCCCACATGTTGGGTGTCATCGCCCTGCAACAGGGCGACACCGCGACCGCGATCAGGCGGATCTCGATCGCGGTCGCGGTCGAGGATCGCAATCCCGACGCCCATTTCAATTTGGGCGAGGCGCTGAGAATGGCGGGCCGTCTGCCCGAAGCGGCGGTCAACCTGCGCCGGGCGGTGAGTCTTCGTCCCAAATTCGGCGATGCCCATCACTCCCTGGCGATGGCGCTCGACGCTTCGGGCCGAACCGCCGACGCGTTGCCCCATTACCGGCAAGCCGTCGATCTCGATCCCAAGAACGCGACTGCCTTTAACAATCTGGGGGTCGCGTCGCAGCGTCTAGGGTACCCCGATCAGGCGCTGGCGGCCTTTCAGCGTGCGGTGGCTCTACTCCCGGACTATGCCGACGCCCACATCAATCTCGCGAGCACGCTCAAACTCGTGGGCCGTGTCGACGAGGCTCTCGCCGGCCTCCAGAATGCGGCGTTGCGCTGGCCGAACAAACCCAACGTCCACTACAATTTTGGCGTTGCCCTTGAGGCACTGGATCGATTGGACGAGGCCGCGGTCAGCTACCTGCGCGCGATCGACCTCGCCCCCGGCCATGCCAATGCCATCAACAATCTCGGTCTCGTCCGCGAACATCAGGGGCGGCTCAAGGAAGCTTTGACGATCTATGACCGCGCCATCGCGCTCGCCCCCACGATGGCGCCGGCTCATTACAATCGTGCCAATGACCTGCGTAAGCTCGGCCGTTACGGCGAAGCCGTGGACGCCTTTTCGCGCGCCATCGAATTGGCTCCGAATTATCGGGAGGCGTATTTCAATCGGGCGCTGGCTCGACTGACCCTCGGCGATTTCCAGCGGGGTTGGGTGGATTATTTTCATCGCGATCCTTCGCGGACTCCCGATCGATTTCCGAAGGAAAGACTGCCGGCTGACCTTCACGGCCAGACAGTGTTGTTGCGTCGGGAGCAGGGGATCGGCGACGAAGTTTTCTTCTTGCGCTTTGCGCCCTTATTGGCGGCGCGTGGAGCCCGTGTGATCGCGCAATGCGATCCGCGCCTAATCGACATGGTCCGCCGGATGCCGGGCATCGCGGACGCGGTTCCGGCTTCGGATCCGGCACCGCCGTTCGATCAAATGTTGTGGCTCGCCGATCTGCCCTTCCTTCTGGGCATCGATACGCCGGCGGATTTGCCGGCGCCGACGTCGATCGCGGTCTTGCCGGCACGCCGCGCCCGGATGAAGGAACGTCTAACGGCGTTGGGCGGGCCGCCCTATGTCGGCGTGACCTGGCGGGCCGGCACGATCGAACATGGACGATTCGACAAATCCGTGCCGGCGGCGGAACTGGCGGCGGCGGTCAAGTCTGTGCCGGCGACGATTGTGATGCTGCAACGCAATCCCGAACCCGGCGAGCGTGCGGCGTTCGATTCCGGCCTCGGCCGCTCGGCGGGCGACCTCACGGGCGTCAACGACGACGTTGAAGACATGTTGGCGCTGGTCTGCCTGATCGACGACTACGTCACGGTGAGCAATGCCAATGTGCATTTTCGCGCGGCGGTGGGCAGACCCTGCCGTTTGCTGCTCCCGACTCCGCCGGAATTCCGGTGGATGGCCGACGGTCCCCAATCGCCATGGTTCCCCGGTTTTCCGTTGTATCGGCAAGGCGCGGATGGGGATTGGTCGGCGGCCTTGTCCGCGGTCGCGGGCGACCTTCGGCGGGCCTTTGCGGGGCATCCTTGAGCCGAGGCGGCATGGTGTTGTCAGGCATGGCGCCGGGCGTGTAATTCTTCTACAATACAACCATACAAACGCGCCTCGGTAATGCGCGTGAGGGAAGGGGATAATCCCAGATTCGCTGACGACCGGCTTGCTGGTGGCAGGTTGAAACCCAAAGGAGAATTGCAATGAAACGGAAACCCACGTCAAAGGCGAAAAGCCGGAAGGCAGCAACTGCGAGATCTCCCGCGCCAACCGCATCCAATGGCGCGGCAAAAACCGCGACCGCGGGTTGGCCGCCCATGAATCCGACCGAAATGTTCAATCCGATGAAGGCCATGAAAGGGCTGACCGATCAGATGAACAATGGCGGCATGGGTGTGGCGACGCGCTACGGCAAGACCATCGCCGAAGGTTACAAGGATCTCAGCGAGGAGCTGGCTGCTTTCACGCAGACATCGCTGGAAAAGCAGATGAAAAACGCCACCGCTTTGATGACGTGCAAATCGGTGACCGAAGCGCTCACCAAGCAGTCGGAAATGGCAAAGAGCGCCTATGACGATCTGATGGCAGCCTTTACGAAGCTTTCGGAAATGTCGATGAAGCTGGCGCAGACGTCCATGTCCCAGGCCGGGCAAGGCGGCAAGAAATCCGGCGGCGACTGAACGGTTAGTGTACGGGGCAGATTGCGGCAGCCTAAGAGCTGCTGCAACCCCCTTGGGCCGCCGCCCGCGTGACGACTAATCCTCGATCGGTTCATCGCCAAGCGAGCGCATTAGATCTGCGACTGCCACGGCTGCGGCTTGCGCCCGGGCCGCATCGGCGCCCCGGACGACAATGGAGAGGCCGAAGCGGCGGTCGCGAAAAAACGGATAACTGCCGATTTCGAGATCGGGAAATTGCCCCTGGATGGCGGTGAGTCCCGGCGCAATCGGGCCTTCCGTCAGACGGCAGCTTAACGTTCGCGACAACATGGGCGCGCCGGTTCTCAGCCGGTGTTTGGCGCCGTCGAACATCGCCTGCATGATTGCCGGCACCCCCGCCAGAACAAGAACATTGCCGATTTGGAAACCGGGAACCGTGCTGACCGGGTTGTCGATCAGGATCGCGCCCTCTGGCATATCCGCCATCTTCAGGCGCGGCGCCGTCAAGTCGGCGGGATTGGAATAATGTTGCCGGAGCCGGGCCACGGCGTCGGGATTGCGGAGAAGTGGCAGGCCGAAGGCCTTGGCGATCGCCGCCGAGGTAATGTCATCATGCGTCGGACCGATGCCGCCGGTGGTGATGACGTAGTCGAACGCGGCGCGGCACTGGTTGACGGTAGCGACGATGACCGCCTCGACATCGGGGATGATTCGGGCCTCGATCAGGCGAATGCCAATCGCGTTGAGCCCCTTGGCCAGGTAGTTGAGATTAGTGTCCTGGGTGCGTCCGGACAGGATTTCGTTCCCGATGATGACGGCGCAGGCGGTAACGACGGGGGTCTTGGTCATGGCTGGCGCGCCTTGTCGGGTTGAGGCAAACTGCCTGTTCGATTATCGGGGAGCGGGATGAATCGCAAGCAACGGCGTCGAAGCGAGGCCAAGGGCGCGCGCGGGATCACCGCGCCGGCGTCGGCCGCGACGGAGGAATTCTCCGCCGCCGACGCGTTTGCCTTTCTTCTCAGCCCGCGTGATCGCTACCACCCGCAGGATGGAACGCCGCCGTCCCAGGGTTATGTTTTCGACAGCATCTATGCCGCCACGCGCCGCCGTTTTGGTGGCGCCCCCAGCCTGCCGCGCCTGCTCGATACCGTGCGCGAGGCCCAAGTCTTTTCCGAAAAGGCGTGGGCCAGCGCGCAGACGCGGCCCGGCACCTTGCCGGAAGGGCAGATTGCCTGCCGCAAGGGTTGTTCCTGGTGCTGCCATCAGCAGGTCAGCGTCAGCGTCGCCGAAGCCATCGCCATCACCGATCATGTAACCCGGCGTTTCGCGCCCGACCGGCTCGCGGCGCTGCGGACGCGGCTCGACGCGCTCGACCAACGCACGGCGGGCCTCGGGCCCACGGACTATGCCCGGACGGCGTCGCCCTGCGCCTTTCTCGAAGAAGGTTCCTGTTCGATTCATACCGTGCGGCCGTTTCGCTGCCGCGCCTATCATTCCACCGATGCGGATTATTGCCACTGGAAACTCGACCATCCCGAAGAGGCCGCAGCCGAACGCCGCGAGCGCCGCGTGCGGCCGGTCTATCCGGGCGAGCCGGTGCGGATTTTCGATGGCGCCTTGCGCGGGATGGCCACCGCCATCCGCGATTCCGGCTTTCCGGGAGGCGCCCATTTCCTTACCGGCGCGGTCAGGATCGCCCTCGACCAGCCGGACGCCGGGGCGCGCTGGCTGAAAGGCGAGGCGGTCTTTGCTCCGGCGCTTATCCCGCCGGATATACTGGCGGCCGAAATGGCCTCGGCAACGCCATCGATGGTTCATGCCCCTGGCAACACCGGGTCGGAAGCCCCACATTCTGATTTTCAGGAGACTTCGGCGCAGACATGATGAACGACCTAAAGCTCGTCGATCGTTTCCAAGCGGAAGAAAGCGGCATCAAGCTGCACGGCCCGGAAGAATTTGACGCCATGCGGCGCGCGGGACGGCTGGCCGCCGAAGTGCTGGATTACATCACGCCGCACGTCGTGCCCGGCGTGGCGACCGGCGAACTCGACCGGCTGTGTCACCACTACATCGTCGAGCATGGCGCGATTCCGGCGCCGCTTGGTTATCGCGGCTTTCCGAAATCGATCTGCACCTCGGTCAACCACGTCGTGTGCCACGGCATTCCGGGAGACAAAAAACTCCAGGATGGCGACATCGTGAATATCGACGTGACCGTGATTCTCGACGGTTGGCACGGCGATACCAGCCGCATGTACTTCGTCGGCGAACCGAGTCTGAAAGCCAGGCGCCTGGTCGAGGTCACGTATGAATCGATGATGCGCGGCATCGCCGCGGTGCGGCCCGGCGCCACGCTCGGCGACATCGGTCACGCGATCCAGACCTATGCCGAGGGCAATCGGTTCAGCGTCGTGCGCGATTTCTGCGGCCACGGCCTGGGCCGCGTTTTTCATGACGCGCCGAGCATTCTTCATTACGGCCGTGCCGGGCACGGCGCGCGCCTGCGCGAGGGCATGTTCTTCACCATCGAACCGATGATCAACGCCGGCCGATGGGAGGTCACGCTCCTCGGCGATGGCTGGACCGCGGTGACCAAGGATCGCTCCCTGTCGGCGCAATTCGAGCACAGCATCGGCGTGACCGCCGATGGGTATGAAATCTTCACGCAATCGCCGACCGGGCTCCTCCGACCGCCCTATGGCTGAGGACGAGCCGAATGCCGAGCGCCATTATCTCGGGCACCGCGAGAGGCTGCGCGAACGTTTTCTGAAGGCCGCCGACGGTCTGCCCGATTACGAAATCCTGGAACTGCTGCTGTGCCTGGCGCAGCCGCGTGGCGACGTGAAGCCGCTGGCCAAGCGGCTCATCGATCGCTTCGGCGGCTTCGCAGCGACGATCAGCGCGACGCCGGAGGACCTGGCGAAGGTTCGCGGGATCGGCGCGGCCTCGATCGCCGCCCTCAAGCTGGCGCGCGAGGCCGCTGTGCGCCTGGCCCGCGCCGAGGTGTCGAACCGGCCGGTCATCGGTTCTTGGCAGAAACTCGTCGATTATTGCCGCGCGACCATGGCCCATGCGGGCAACGAGGAATTCCGGCTGCTGTTCCTTGACCGCAAGAACGCACTCATCGCCGACGAATTGCAGCAGCGTGGCACGGTCGACCACACGCCCGTCTATCCCCGCGAAGTCGTCAAACGCGCGCTCGAACTCCATGCCTCAGCCCTGATCATGGTGCACAACCATCCGAGCGGCGATCCCACGCCGTCGCCAGCCGATATCGAAATGACACGCGAGGTCGCGCGGGCCGCGGCCGCCGTCGGCATCAGCTTGCACGATCACCTGATCGTCGCCCGCGAAGGCCATGCCAGCCTCAAGTCGCTGGGGCATCTATAGCGCTGGGCCACGACTTTGCCGTATCGTCGGCCGCATGAACGGTGAGGCGCGAACATTGGTTCTGACCGGGGCCAGCCGGGGCATCGGGCACGCCACGGTGCGCCGATTCACCGAGGCCGGATGGCGGGCCGTGACGTGTTCGCGCGAGGCCCTGCCGCCGGAAGACCGACGCGACCCCAATTGGTCGCACCACATCAAGGCCGATCTCGCCGATCCGGCGCAGCGCGACCGGTTCGTCACCGAGGCCAATCGCGCCCTCGATGGCGCGCCGCTCCACGCCCTGGTGAACAATGCCGGTGTTTCGCCGAAAACGCCGTTCAAGGAGAGGCTGGGCTGCCTCAACGGCGATCTCACCGCGTGGCGGGCGGTGTTCGAGCTCAATTTCTTCGCGCCGCTCGTGCTCGCCCGCGGCTTCGCTTCGGCGCTGCACAAGGGCAAGGGCGCGATCGTCAATGTCACCTCGATCGCCGGGCACGCCGTGCATCCCTTCGCCGGATCGGCCTATAGCAGCTCGAAGGCGGCGCTCTCGGCGCTGACGCGGGAAATGGCGGTCGAATTCGCCGAGCTTGGCGTGCGGGTCAACGCCGTGGCCCCGGGCGAAATTCAGACGGCGATGTTGTCACCGGAGACCGAGGAGCTGATTCCGCGCATTCCGCTGCATCGGCTGGGCCAGCCCGCCGATGTCGCCGCGACCATTTTCTACCTATGCACGGCCGAATCGAGCTACGTCACGGGAACCGAAATCTTCGTAACCGGCGGTCAGCATTTGTTCTAGGTCCGTGGGCCACAACCGGGGATAGCGGTTGCCGGCGAAACCCGGCGAATACACCTTCCCCCGTCGTTGGCGGCGGGCGAGGATAACGGCGATTCTTATGACGGAGCCATAACCATGACCGCCGCTTTACTGCGACTGCCGGAAAAGCTTCGCATCCTGGTCGTCGATGATGAGCCCGATGTCCACTCCGTCACGCGACTGAGCCTAAAAGTGATAAAATATGGCGGGCGCTCGGTCGAATTCCTGGACGCCGCCAGCGGCAAGGATGCGGTGGCGATGGTGCGGGCGAACCCCGATATCGCCGTGGTCCTCCTCGACGTCGTGATGGAAACGGACACGGCGGGTCTGGACGCCTGCCGCGCGATTCGCGAGGACGTCGGCAACCGCGCCGTGCGTATCCTGTTGCGCACCGGCCAGCCCGGGCAGGCGCCCGAGCGGCAGACGATCGATAGTTATGACCTCGATGGATATCTGCCCAAGACCGAGCTGACCTCGACCCGGCTGTACTCGGCCGTGCGCACGGCGCTCAAGGCATGGGAGGAGCTTGTCCAGCTCGAACGCCACCGGCGCTACCTCTCGGTGATTCACGAGCGCACGATGGCGCTTCACTCCTACGATCCGATCGCCAAGCAATTGTCGATGATCCTGCAGGCCGCCCTGGAGGTTTGCCCGGCTCGGCTGGGCGTGCTCGCGATCGAGACTTTCCAGCAACAAGGCAATCCGGAGCGGCATCTGGTGCATCTTTCGACCGATGCGGACGCTGCGCGGGCCAAGGCGGCGGCCGAAGATATGCGCCTTCGCATCGGCCGCGATCCCACGGCCCGGGCGCTGACCGCCGCGGCGCCCTATGAAGGTGGCGTTCTGGTGCCGATCAAGGTGCATCGCGATCTCGGCCAGGGATGGCTCTTCCTTGCCGATGTCGAGGCCGACGAGCTTGCCCGCACGGCGCTGTCGGTGCTTGCCGGTCACGTCGCCAATGCGCTGTATTCGACCACGGCACAGCGGATGCTGACCGGGTCCGAAGAGCGGATCGATTCGCTCGCGATCTGACGTTTTTCCTATCTCGTTGCGCCTCGGCCATATCGTCGCGACTTTGCGTTAAAACAACCGCCGAAGAGCGGGGGGGACATATGAGTGAACGTTTTCAGCAGAACCTGGTGCTATCGGTCAGCACGGTCGCGTTCACGATTTGTTTCGCATGCTGGGTTCTTAACGGCGTCCTCATCACCTATTTGGTAGGCACCAATGTTTTTGCCTTTAGCGCCGCAGAAGTCGGGTGGCTGCTTGCCCAGGGCTGTTCAACGCTGTTTCAACGGTGTTCGAATTCCACGATATGCGAGGATGTGATCGAGCGATAGGGCGTTGAGCCAGAGTGCGCTGGCGACCTCTGTTACGGCGTTGGCGCGGAGGATGTTGAGGGCGAAGCTGCGAGCACGGG
>CANFCX010000025.1 GCA_947445225.1 Rhodospirillales bacterium | reverse complement strand
GACGGCTGACCTGAGGGATGACGCCGAAACGCAAGAAGGCCCCCGCGGGGGCCTTCTTGCGTTCATCCCTGATGCATTTTTACTCCGGCGCGCCGATGCACTTTCTCTCCGGCGTTGACACCCTTCTAGGGGCCGTCGCCGAATACGGCGCGGACATGGTGGTGATGGGCGCCTATGGTCACAATCGCCTCCGCGAATTCGTTTTTGGCGGAGCGACCCGGCACATGTTGCGCCACATGCGCGTGCCGACCCTGATGTCGCATTGAGGTTCGCGCCGGCGTGGTCACATGAATCCGAGTTCCAAGCGGGCAGCCTCGGTCATCATGCTCTGATTCCAGGTCGGTTCCCATACGAGGTTCACCGAGGCATCGGTTACACCGCTGACCTCGCGCAGCGCCGCCTCGACTTGGCCGGGCATGCTTTCGGCGACCGGGCAATGGGGTGAAGTCAGCGTCATTTCGACCCGCACCTTGCCCTCGGGCTCGATCTTGATGTCGTAGATCAGACCGAGTTCGTAGATGTTGACTGGAATTTCGGGGTCGTAGATTCCGCGCAGCGCCTCGATCAGACGGCCTTTGAGTTCGTCCGGATCGCCCGCGCTCGCGACTTCGTTCTGAATCGGAGACGCCACGCTGCCTTCCTCGGTGGTTTGGCTCATCGCGTTTCCTCCATTGGATTATTCGGTACGAATTTCGTCCCGCGGCTTGCCGTCCAGCGCCGCGGTGAGCGTATGCCAGGGCAGGGTGGCGCATTTTACGCGCACCGGGTAGTCGCGCACACCGGCGAGGACGGAGAGCTTTTCAAACTCCAGACCGGGAGGGGCGCTCGGTTCGCTCTTGCCGGTCAAGAGGTCGTGGAAATAGTGAAACATGGTCTCGGCCTCGCCGATCGTCTTGCCCTTGACCATTTCGGTCATCAGGGAGGCCGACGCCACTGAAATCGCGCAGCCCGATCCCTCGAACGCCACATCGGCCACGCGCCCATCCTCGACCTGAAGGTACAGCGTGAGCCGATCGCCGCAGAGGGGATTGTGCCCCTTGGCCAGCCGATTGGAAGTCGCTGGCCGTCGGAAGTTGCGGGGCCGCTTGCTATGGTCGAGGATGACCTCCTGGTAGAGTTCGCGCAGATCGTCCATCAGCCGAAAATCTCCCGAACCTTGTGCAGTCCGGCGATCAAGGCATCGATTTCCTCATTGGTGTTGTAGACGGCAAGGGAGGCGCGGGCGGTCGCCGGCACGTCGAAACGATCCATCACCGGCTGCGCGCAGTGGTGACCGACGCGCACCGCGATCCCTTGTTTGTCCAAGATCGTGCCGATGTCGTGCGGATGGACGTTGGGCAAGGTGAACGACAAAATTCCGGCCTTCTCCTTCGCGGTGCCGATCAACCTCAAGCCCTTGATCTCCTTCACGCGTTCGGTTGCGTAGTGGAGCACGCGATCTTCATGGGCGGCGATGCGGTCGAGACCGATGGCGGTGACGTAGTCGATGGCTGCTCCCAGGCCGACCGCCCCACTGATGTGCGGTGTCCCGGCCTCGAATTTGTGCGGGATGCCGTTGTATTCGGTGTGTTCGAAAGTGACCGAGACGATCATGTCGCCGCCGCCCTGATAGGGAGGCATCGCTTCCAGAATTTGGGCCTTTCCATAGAGGACGCCGATGCCCGAAGGTCCATAGAGTTTATGAGCGGAGAAGGCGTAGAAATCGCAATCCAATTCCTGAACGTCGATGGGTGTGTGCGGGACGGCCTGGCAGCCGTCGAGCAACACAAGGGCGCCCTTGGCGTGGGCGAGGCGGATGATTTCCCGCACGGGCGTAATTGTGCCGAGGGCATTGGAGACGTGCGTGACCGCGACCAACTTGGTGCGCGGGCTAAGCAGCTTTTCGTACTCCTGGAGCAGAAACTCGCCGTCGTCGTTGATCGGCACGACCTTCAGAACAAGCCCGGTCTGCTCGCGCAGCATTTGCCAAGGGACGATATTGGCATGATGTTCCATGGCCGAGATGATGACTTCGTCGCCGGCCTTGATGTTTTTTCGCCCGTAGGTTTGAGCGACGAGGTTGATCGCCTCGGTGCCACCGCGCACGAAGATGATTTCGCGCGACTCCGCGGCATTCAAGAAACGTTGGACCTTGCGCCGCGCTTCCTCGAACGCCTCCGTCGCCACCTGGCTCAGGTAATAAACGCCGCGGTGGATGTTTGCGTATTCGTTCTCATAACAATTCTTGATGGCGTCGATGACCGCGCGCGGCTTCTGCGCGCTGGCGCCGCTATCGAGAAAGACGAGCTTCTTGCCATGGACCAAACGCGACAATATCGGGAAATCCTGACGGATCCGGTTGACATCCAGCGGCGGCTGGTTGTGAAGACGATCCGTGCGCTGAGCGCCAGTCATGTTTACCCCCTTGATCGCGACAGCCAAGACCACATGGCCTGCCGCAAATGGACCTGCACGGAGCCGACATGGACCTCGTCCACCAGCTCGCCAATAAAACCCTCGATCAGAAGATTGCGCGCGGCCTTTTCGTCGATGCCGCGCGTGCGTAGATAAAACACCGAGTTAGCGTCCAGCTCGCCGACCGTTGCTCCGTGGCTGCACTTAACGTCGTCCGCTTCGATCCGCAATTCCGGTTTCGAATCGGCCTGAGCCTGCCGCGACAGTAATAGATTGCGGTTCATCTGGCGCGCATCGGTTTTCTGGGCGTCGGGGCGCACGATGATGCGACCCTGAAAGACGCTGCGCGCGGCATCGTCCAGAACGCATTTGTAGTCCTCTTCGCTGCGGCTGCCGGCCCGCACATGATCGATCACCGTGGTCGTGTCGGCATGCTGGCGTCCGCGCAGCAAATGCGCGCCCTTTAACCGACAGCCGATGCCACCGCCATGGAGCACGGCGTGGATCTCGTTGCGGCACAAGCGCGCGCCGACGGCCAGCGCGAAGCTGTCATACACGGCGTCGCTGCCCAGGCGTACCGCGGTGGTCGCGATGTGAAAAGCCCCGGTTCCCTCGCGCTGCAGCTTATAGTCGCGGACGATCGCCCCGGGTGCCGCCGAGATTTCGGTGACGGCATTGGTCAACGACGACGTCTCATCGGTGCCGATATCCGCATAAGTCTGGAGCAGCGTCAGGGCGCATCCCGCCTCGGCGATCACGAAAATCCGGGGCTGCGTCGCGGTCGCGCTCACGCCGGACGTGACGAAAAGAAGGTGAATTGGCTCTTCCACGCAGACGCCGCGACCAACGTGGATGAACGCGCCATCGGCCATGAAAGCCGTATTCAATGCGGCGAAGGCTTGGTCCCGACCGACGCCCACGCCTGGGAAGTGCTCGGATAACACGTCGCCACCCTCGTCGAGGATCGCGGCGAGGCTGCGGATAACAAGGCCGGCGGGCATCGTGCCGAGCTGCGACAGCTTCGCGTCGTAGCGACCATTGATGAAAACCAGTTGATGATGAGGGACGCCACGGAGCAAAAAGCGTTCGATCTTCTCGCTGTCGATACGCGCCGGCGCCGCGGTGGCGAGATTGAACTGCGTCTTCGCGAAGGGCGTGAGGTTCGTGTATTTCCAATCCTCGAGCCGTTGCGTCGGGAGGCCCCGGAGGGCAAAACGCTCGATCGCGTCATCGCGCAAATCGTTGAGCCAGCGCAGCCCGGCGCCGGGCAGGCTTGCTCGCGATGCCGCGAACTGCCGCTTGTAGGAAGCGGCGATATCGGTGGTGGTCAAAGAACCGGCTCCGTCAGCCTTATGCCGCCGCACCGAGTCCGGCATAGCCGGTTTTCTCGAGTTCAGCGGCGAGCGTCTTGTCTCCCGACTTCACGAGGCGTCCCTGCGCCATGACGTGGATGCGATCCGGCACGACGTAATCGAGCAGGCGCTGGTAATGGGTGATGAGGAGGATGGCGCGGCTCGGGTCGCGCAGCCTGTTAATGCCGCTGGCGACGACGCGTAGGGCGTCGATGTCCAGGCCGGAATCGGTCTCATCGAGCAATGCGAGCGTGGGCTCAAGCAGGGCCATTTGGAAGATTTCGTGCCGCTTTTTTTCGCCGCCGGAGAACCCGACGTTAACTGGGCGCTGGAGCAATCCGTCGGGCATATCGAGCTGCTTTGCCTTTTCGCGCACGACCTTTAGGAATTCCATCGCGTCGTATTCGGGAAGCCCGCGATGTTTACGCACCGCGTTCACCGATGATTTGAGGAAGGTCATCGCGCTGACCCCGGGGATTTCGACCGGATATTGGAAGCCAAGAAAGACGCCTTCACGGGCTCGTTCCTCGACGTTCATCGCCAAGAGATCGCGGCCCCTGTACAGGATTTCGCCGTCCGTGCGCTCATAACCTTCGCGGCCGGCGATGAGGTAGGCCAGCGTGCTTTTGCCCGAGCCGTTCGGTCCCATCAGGGCATGGACTTCACCCGCGTTGACCGAAAGAGTCAGGCCCCGCAAGATGTCCTTCCCGTCGACGCGGGCGTGCAAATTCCGTATCTCAAGCATGGGTCAAATCCCGTCCTGGTGGCGGTCGGCGTCTAGCCAACCGAGCCTTCCAGGCTCACGCCCAGAAGTTTTTGCGCCTCGACCGCGAACTCCATCGGCAATTGCTGGAGGACCTGGCGGCAAAATCCGTTCACGATCAGCGTCACCGAGTCCTCGGCATTAAGGCCCCGTTGACGGCAGTAGAACAGTTGATCGTCGCTGATCTTCGATGTCGTCGCCTCGTGCTCCACCCGTGCCGTGGGGTTTTTGACCTCGATATACGGAACGGTGTGGGCCCCGCATTTGTCGCCGATGAGCAATGAATCGCATTGGGTGTAATTGTGGGCGCCCTCGGCGCCGGCAAGGATCCGCACGAGGCCGCGATAGGTGTTCTGGCCGTGCCCGGTCGAAATCCCCTTTGAGATGATGCGGCTGCGCGTGTTGCGCCCGATATGGATCATCTTGGTGCCGGTATCGGCCTGCTGCCGGTTGTTGGTCACGGCCACCGAGTAAAACTCACCGACCGAATTGTCGCCCTGCAGGATGCAGCTCGGATATTTCCAGGTGATCGCGGATCCCGTTTCGACTTGGGTCCATGAAATCTTGGAGTTGCGCCCGCGGCAGGCACCACGTTTGGTCACGAAATTGTAGATGCCGCCCTTGCCGTTCTTGTCTCCCGGGTACCAATTCTGGACGGTCGAATATTTGATTTCGGCATCGTCCAGCGCAACCAACTCCACGACGGCGGCGTGCAGCTGGTTTTCATCGCGCATCGGCGCGGTGCAACCCTCGAGGTAACTCACATAACTGCCCGCGTCCGCGATGATCAGGGTGCGTTCGAACTGTCCGGTCTTGGCGGCATTGATGCGGAAATAGGTGGACAGCTCCATCGGACAGCGCACGCCGGGCGGCACGTATACAAACGTTCCATCGCTGAACACCGCGGAATTGAGCGTCGCATCGAAATTGTCGGAATAGGGGACAACGCTGCCCAGATATTTGCGGACCAATTCAGGATGTTCGTGAACGGCCTCCGACATCGACGAAAAGATGACGCCCATCTCCGCCAGCTTCCCGCGGAAGGTGGTCGCGACCGAGACGCTGTCGAACACGGCATCAACGGCAATGCCGGCCAGGGCCTCGCGCTCCCGGATTGGGATTCCAAGCTTCTCGTAGGTGCGGAGCAGTTCGGGATCGACCTCGTCGAGCGACTTTGGCCCATCTTTTTTCTTGGGCGCGGCGTAGTAGTAGATGTCCTGATAGTCGATGGGCGGGTAATGCACATTGGCCCATTCCGGCGCCGACATTTTCGTCCAGGCGCGGTAGGCGCGCAGGCGCCATTCGAGCAACCAGCCCGGCTCGCGCTTTTTCTCCGAAATGAAACGAACCGTGTCTTCGCCCAGGCCGCGCGGCGCCATCTCGGATTCGATGTCGGTGACGAACCCGTATTTGTAGTCGCCGGTAACCGAATCCACGGTCTCAAGTGTCTCGACTTTGGCCGCCATTGTCCGCCGCTCTCCCTAATCCTGGTCGCCGAATGGTCCTAAGCCGGCTTGCGGTGCGCGGCCACGAAATCGGTCGAGGCCAGCATGAGCACGTCGGGTTCGGAAATTTCGGCGAGCGACACGCCTTCCAGCGCATTCCAGACCGCGTCGTTGATTTTCTGCCAGCCGCGGCGCGAAGGGCAGGAGGCTTCGACGTCGCAGGCGCCCGGCCCATGCTCAAGGCAAATCGTCATTGCAACCGGCCCATCCAAGGTGCGAACGATCTCGGCGACCGTGATCGCCTCCGGCTCACGGGCCAAACGGTATCCGCCGCGAGCGCCGCGGTGGGACACCAACAACCCGTCGTTGGTGAGAAGCGACAATATCTTGCTGACCGTCGGCAGCGGCAGATTGGCACCCTCGGCTAGGTCGGTGGTGCTGAACAGCCGATCGGACTGGTTTGCCATGTGACAAAGAAGCACCACGCCATAATCGGCAAGCCGGCTGGGTCGGAACATTGGACAACACTCGTCACAATTCAGACAAAATCGGTAAGCATTATGAATTGGCCTTTTTCCGCTGCATTGTCAAGAGTTCCGCCGAGTCGCAGCGGGGTCCTCGGATGGCATCGAAAAGCCGGGCAGGCTGGTCTAGATTGGCCTCTAAGGCTGGAGAAATGGAAAGATGGATTGGCGTGCCGCTTTTCCGTCGATGACCGCGCTGCTCTTGGCGGCGTTGTTTGCTGCCCTGCCTGTGTCGGGTGCCAGCGCCGCCCTCGTTCATTCTCTGGATGTCAGGGGCGCCATCGGCGTGGCCGCAGCTGAATTTATCGAACGCAGCCTCGAACAGGCCAAGACCGAAGGCGCCTCGCTTGTTGTCCTGTCATTGGATACGCCGGGCGGCCTCGTTACCTCGACCCGAGCCATCGTCAAGACTATCCTCGCATCGCCGGTACCGGTCGCCGTTTATGTCGCGCCTGGGGGCGCGCAAGCCGCCAGTGCGGGGACCTACATTCTCTATGCCGCGCATATCGCGGCGATGGCGCCCGGCACCAATATGGGCGCCGCGACGCCGGTGAGTCTGGGGGGCCGCCTGGATCGCCGGGCGATGCCGAAGAAAAGAAAGCCCCGGACAAAGCGGCCTCGGACACGGCCATGGAACGCAAGGTCGTCAACGATGCCGTAGCCTGGATACGCAGCTTGGCGCAATTGCGCGGCCGCAATGCCGAATGGGCGGAGAAGGCCGTCCGCGAGGCGGCAACACTGACGGCCGAGGATGCCGCAAGGGAAAACGTCATCGATCTGGTGGCCCGCGATCTTCCAGAACTCTTGGCCAAACTCGAGGGGCGCAATGTCGTTGCCGGAGGCCAGAAACAGGTTTTGACAATCAAGGATGCGACCATCGTTGACATCGTCCCGGATTGGCGCAGCCGCCTGATCGCCGTCGTCACCGACCCCAATGTGGCCTACGTCCTGATGCTCGTCGGCATCTATGGGATCATTTTCGAATTCTGGAATCCCGGTTTCGTGCTGCCCGGCGTCGTCGGCGGAATCAGCCTGTTGCTCGCGCTCGCGGCCCTGTCTGTCTTGCCGGTGGATTATGCCGGAGTCGGCCTCATTCTCCTGGGCCTGGCTTTGATTCTCGGCGAGGCCCACACGCCCGGTATCGGCGTTCTCGGCATCGGTGGCTTGCTCGCCTTTGTCGCTGGTTCGGTGTTTCTGTACGACCCCAGCATCGGGGGGCCGGATGCGCGGCTCGCCTGGCCGGTGATCGCCGCGGCCGCGGCCAGCAGCGCCGGTTTTCTGGCTATGGCTGTTGGGCTGGCCGCGCAAGCGCGGCGGCGGCCGGTTGTGAGCGGCAGGGAAGACATGATCGGTGCCCCGGCCAAGGTGATCGACTGGAACGGGGAACGCGGCCGAGTCCGTTTCCGCGGCGAGACCTGGAATGCCCGGGCCGGGACAAATTTGCAGACGGGCGACGCCGTGCGCATCGTTGATGTGAGGGGGCTGGAATTAATCGTGGAAGCCGTGACTTCGGGAGGATAGCCGTGTTCAACGCCATATTAGTTATTGTTGTATTTGTTGTTGTTATTGCATTTTCCTCGCTTAAAGTATTACGCGAGTATGAGCGCGCGGTCATATTCCTGCTGGGCAAATTTTGGATGGTCAAAGGCCCCGGTTTGATCGTTGTTATTCCGGGTATCCAGCAAATGGTGCGGATCGATCTGCGCACGCGCGTGCTCGACGTTCCAGCGCAAGACGTTATCTCCCGCGACAACGTCTCGGTGAAGGTGAACGCGGTCTTATATTACCGCGTCGTGCAGCCGGAAAAGGCCGTCATCCAGGTCGAGCGTTATGAGATGGCGACGAGCCAACTTGCCCAAACCACCCTGCGTTCGGTGCTCGGGCAGCACGATTTGGATGAAATGCTCGCCGAGCGCGGCAAACTCAATGACGACATCCAGCGCATTTTGGACGAGCAGACCGAAGCCTGGGGGATCAAGGTTGCCAATGTCGAACTCAAACATATCGATCTCAACGACAACATGATCCGCGCCATCGCCAAACAGGCGGAGGCGGAGCGCATCCGGCGGGCCAAGATCATCGATGCCGAGGGTGAGCAACAGGCGGCGGAGAAACTGGCGCAGGCCGCGGAAATCCTGTCCAGACGGCCGCAGGCCATGCAGCTTCGCTATCTCGCAGCGCTACAGAACATCGCCGGGGAAAAGGCGTCGACGATCGTCTTCCCGGTACCGATGGACCTGATCCAGTCATTCACCGGCGGGAAGGCCACGACGGAGAGATGACCCCTCACGGCCTTACCTGACGTCACGTCATGAAGGTTGTCGAGGATCTGCCGCGCGCGGTCAGGGAGCTTCGGACCGTATGGATCGTTTTGGCCGACGGATGCCGGTTAGCGGCGCGCCTGTGGCTGCCGGCCGACGCGGAATCGGCGCCGGTGCCGGCTCTGCTCGAATACCTTCCCTATCGAAGGGGCGACGCCACCGCGGTTCGCGACTCCCAGACCCATCGCTATCTCGCCGGACATGGTTATGCCTGTCTGCGGGTCGACATGCGCGGGTGTGGCGATTCCGATGGGATCCTGCACGATGAGTATTTGGCGCAGGAGCAAGACGACGCGGTCGAGTTAATCGCCTGGATCGCGAGCCAGCCTTGGTGCACGGGCGCGGTCGGCATGTTTGGGATTTCCTGGGGCGGGTTCAATGCACTCCAGGTCGCCGCGCGTCGTCCGCCGGCCCTGAAGGCGATTGTCGCCGTCTGCGCCACCGATGATCGGTATGCCGACGATACCCACTATATGGGCGGCTGCTTGTTGAATGGGAATTTCGGATGGGCGTCGTCGATGTTTGCATTCTGCTCGCGCCCTCCCGACCCGGCGGTGGTCGGGGAACGCTGGCGCGCAATGTGGCGCGAGCGTTTGGAAAACATCCCATTGCTGGTCGAAACCTGGACCCGGCATCAGCACCGCGACGCCTATTGGCGGCATGGATCGGTCTGCGAAGATTATGGCGCGATTGAATGCCCGGTTTATGCCGTGGGCGGATGGGCGGACGCCTACACCAACGCGATTCCCCGCCTGCTCGCCGGGTTGAGGGTGCCGCGGAAGGGTCTGATCGGGCCTTGGGCCCACGCCTATCCCCATATGGCCAAACCCGGTCCCGCCATTGGCTTTTTGCAGGAATGTCTGCGGTGGTGGGACCATTGGCTCAAGGGGCTCGATACGGCGGTCATGGCCGAGCCGATGCTGCGGGTCTGGATGCAGGACGGCGTACCGCCGGCGCCCTCTTACGATTCGCGACCTGGCCGATGGGTGGCGGAACCGGTATGGCCCTCGCCGAGTATCCAGGCCGATAACTTTTTCCTCAATCCCGGGCGCCTGGATCGAACCCAAGGGCCGCAGACGCCGCTTACCTTGCGGTCGCCGCAATCCACAGGCCTCGCCGGCGGTGCGTGGTGCGCTTATGGCTACCCGGGAGATATGCCCCTCGACCAGCGCATCGACGACGCTTTTTCATTGACCTTCGATTCCGGCGAACTCGACGGCCGCCTCGAAATCCTCGGTGCGCCCGTGGTTACGCTCGATGTCGCCGCCGACCGACCCAACGGGCTGCTCGCCATACGTCTCTCCGACATCGCGCCCGGCGGCGCCGCAACGCGTGTGTCGTATGGCCTTATCAATTTGACTCATCGGGATGGCCATGAACGTTCCAGCGCTCTCCAACCCGGTCTCCGCTGCACAGTGCGGGCCCAACTTAACGACTGCGCGCATGCTTTTGATATTGGTCATAAAGTTAGGATTTCTATTTCCAGCGCCTATTGGCCGATGGTGTGGCCGTCGCCGGAGCTAGTTACGGTGACCCTGTATTCGGGCGCCAGCAGGCTGCACCTTCCGGTCAGGTCGAAACGGCGCGAGGATTTGAGCCTACGCAGCTTCGCCGAACCGGAGGGAGCAGCCGCCCTGGCGAATGAGACATTGCGGCCGCCGCAACGTCGGCGGGAACTGGCCCGGGATATCGTTTCCGGCGCGACCACCATCACCGCATACCTTGATCGCGGGTCCGAACGTCTGCCGGGCACCGACCTGACCTTTGACAGCAACACCGTGCTTCACCATCGAATCCGCGACGACGACCCGCTCTCCGCGGAAGTAGAAGCAGCGTCGATTTATGAAATGGCGCGCGGTTCCTGGAAAATCCGTACGGAAACGCGGACGCGGCTTTCGTCAACCAGGGAGGAATTCCTTATTTCGGCCTCACTTGAGGCCTTCGAGGGGGACACCCAGGTGTTTCACAAGGCCTGGGAGCGGCGGATCCCGCGCGACGGCGTTTGACGCTTTATCTCGCCGGAAACGCGCGATCCCTTCTTTACGGCGCCCGCGCCGTTGCATAGCATTGATCGATATCGCGCAATCGGCGGCGTATCGCCCCCGCTTGTCTACGCGACCAATGAACCAGGGAGATGGGCGGCCATGGCACTCAAATTCGACCGTCGTCAGGTACTCCGAGGCGCGGCAGCGGGCGCCGCTGGCGCAGCCCTTTGGCCAATCGATGCCTTCTCCCGGGATCGGCTGGTCATCCGCCTGGACAGGGATCTACAGAACCTCGACCCCGCTTATCGCATCGGCCCCCTGGAGGCCAACATCCTGCGCGGTGTTACGCGGCGCCTGGTCAAGTTCAAACCGGGCGTCGTCGAATTCGAAAACGATGCCGCCGCCAGCATCAAGCAGGTCGACGACAAGTTGATCGAATTCACGCTCAAAGAGGGGATGCGGTTTCAGGGCGGCTTTGGCGAACTGACCGCCGACGATGTGAAATTTTCCTTCGAACGTTTCAACCAGCCCGGTCCGGGCGGCAAGAAATCGACCTATGCCAAGGATTGGGACGCGCTCGACGGCGTGGAGGTAACGGGAAAGTACAGCGGTCGCCTGGTCCTTAAGCGTCCGGCGCCGGCTTTGTGGATGATTGCGATCGGGGATGGCTCGGGCTGTATAGTTTCGCGCAAGGCCTTCGATGCGCTGGGAGAGAAAACGGCGGTCCAGCTTCACGGTGCCGGCCCCTATGCCTTGGCCGAGTGGGTTCCAAACCAGCGGATCCTGCTGCGGGCCGATCCGAATTACGTCGGTCCCAAGCCCTATTTTCAGGAGGTTGTTCTGAGGCCGATCCTGGAAGGGAAGACCGCGCAACTCGCCTTCCGTTCGGGCGAAATCGATTTCACCTCGCTTGAGCCGACGGAAGCCGCCGAAATGGCGCGCGATCCAAGCGCCGCGATCATCAAGAAGGACTCGATCAACTATGTCTGGATCGGCATCAACGTCGAGAAGAAGCCCTATGATGACATCCGCGTGCGCCAGGCCATCCAAAAGGCGATCGACGTCGATCAGGTGATCCTTGGGGCCTATGACGGCACGGTGGCACGGGCGCGGTCGTTGATGGCGCCCGGATTGCTGGGCCATTGGGCCGACGCCCCGGTTATCAAACGCGACCTTCCCGGCGCGAAGAAATTGCTCGCCGATGCCGGACTTCCCAACGGTTTCAAGGCAAAGATAACGGTCTTGAACCGACCGACCTTCCAGGCCGCGGCGCAGATCGCCCAGGCCAATCTCGCCGAAATCGGCGTCGATCTGGCGATCGAGGTGTTGGACACCGGAACCTACTATTCTTCCGGCAAGGGTGACGTCGGCAAGAATCTCGAATTGTCGCTCCAGCGCTTCGGCGGCAAGCTCGATCCCGGGTTCCAGACCCAGTGGTTTACGGGTGAACAAGTGGGCGAGTGGAATTGGCAACGCTGGCGGAACGATGAATTCGATCGCCTGGATCGGATCGGCCAATCGACCGTCGATACGAAGGCGCGCGAGGCCGCCTATATCCGCATGCAACAATTGATGGCGGATTCGGTTGCCTATATCTGGCTGACGCATGAAGTGAATGTCTTCGCCGGTAAGACCTGGCTGCGTCCGTCAATCTTGCCAAACGGCGACGATTGGCAATACGAGCACTTCCTCGAGGCCTAAAGCCGGGGCCACAGGGAAACAATCATGTTTCAATGACCCGGGTCGAGCCGGGGCCCTGGCGCTATTTTGCCAGTCGGGTTGTCACCGCGGCCTTTATCGTGGTCGGCGCGATCACGTTGCTTTTTGTCCTTACCCAATTGGTGCGGGGCAATCCGGCGGAAGTCCTTCTGGGCCCGCGCGCGACGGCCGAGGCGGTGGCTGAATTCGCCCGGCGCATGGGCCTCGATTTGCCGGTTCACGAGCGGTTGCTGCGGTTTTTCGGTCAGGTTATCCGCGGCGATTTCGGCGTCGACATCATTAGCGGTCGGCCCATCCTCGACATGGTGCTGGAGGTGTTGCCGTTCACGCTGGCGCTGACGTTTTCGGCGATCGGGCTCGCCTTTCTCATCGGGGTGCCGCTCGGCTGCTTCGCCGCGACCCATCCGAACGGGGTCGGCGATCGCATCGCCGCGGTCTTGAGCGTCGGCCTCATTTCGATGCCCTCATTCGTCGTTTCAATCTATTTGCTGCTGGTCTTTTCGATTTGGCTGCAATGGTTGCCGGTACTGGGGACGGGGGGCTCCGGTGGCATCCTCGACCAACTCACGCGGCTCGTCCTGCCGACGTCGGCCCTCGCCATCGGCTGGATCGGTTATGTGGCAAGGTTGACTCGATCCTCGATGGTCGAGACCCTCGCCGAGCCCTATATCCGGACCAGCCGCGCCTATGGTCTGCCGGAATCGAAAATCATCTACAAATACGCATTGAAGAACGCCTGCCTTCCAACGCTTGCCGTTCTTGGGCTTGGCACCGGCCGATTGTTCGGCGAAGCGGTATTCGCCGAAGTGATTTTCGCCCGTCCGGGTCTCGGCACGCTTATCTACACCGGCATCTCGACGCGCAACTACCCGGTCGTTCAGGCCGGCGTGTTCGCCATCGTCCTTCTCTACGCGATGGCAAACCTCGCGACCGATATGGCGTATGCCTGGGTCGATCCGCGCATTCGCGCCGGTCTCCGGGGAACAGCCGCGGAGCGTCGCTAATGTCCACGATCTTCGGCCATATTTGGCGTAGTTCGACCGGCAAGTTCGGGCTGATCCTCGCGGTCGCGATCATCGGGTCCGCAGTCTTCGCCCCTTGGCTGACTGGCGATCCCAACCGGATCGATGTTTTGAATCGTTTTGCCGGACCTTCATGGCAGCATTGGATGGGAACGGATCATCTCGGCCGCGACCTGTTCAGCCGCATCCTCCATGGCGCCCGCATCGCCATGGAGGTGGCCGCCGCGGTGACGGCCATTGCCCTGTCGCTCGGCACCGTTCTGGGAGTTGCCGCGGGCTACGGTCCGCGTCAGGTCGAACGGCCCATCCTGATCCTGTTCGATATCCTTTATTCTTTTCCCAATTTGATCTTCGCGCTGGCGTTGGTGGCCATCCTCGGTCCGGGTTTGGAGAATGTCGTCATCATCGTGGCGATGACGGTCATGCCCCATTTCGGCCGCATCGCACGGGCCCAAGTGCTTCGGCTGAAACACGCTCCGTTCCTTGAAGCCGAGAGGGTGTTGGGGGCGTCCACCGCCCGCATCGTTTTCCGGCACGTCATTCCCAACATCGCCGGTCCGCTGATCGTGGTCGCCGGGATGGAAGTGCCGGCCGTTATCACCATCGAGGCCGGGTTGAGTTTCCTCGGCCTGGGCGCCCGTCCGCCGTTGGCGAGTTGGGGGACGCTGCTTCATGACGGATACACCTATCTCAGCCAATCGGCCTGGCCGGTGTTT
Source organism: Rhodospirillales bacterium (assembly GCA_947445225.1). Classification (GTDB taxonomy): domain Bacteria; phylum Pseudomonadota; class Alphaproteobacteria; order CACIAM-22H2; family CACIAM-22H2; genus SHVT01. The sequence goes on along the minus strand of CANFCX010000025.1, from coordinate 14,256 downwards.
TTCGCCGGCATGATGCTGACCACCGCGACCCTCGCCTTTACTCTGTTTGGCGAGGCGCTCCGCGACGCCATCGACCCTCGCCTGCGGACGGATCCGTGAGCGAATTGCCGCTCCTGTCGATCCGCGGGTTAAGTGTCGATTTCGCGACCTCGCGCGGGCGGGCGCATGTTCTACGGGGAGTCGATCTCGATATTGCGCGCGGCCGGATCGTGGGTCTTGTCGGTGAAAGCGGGAGCGGGAAATCGACGCTGGCACTTGCGATCCTTGGGCTCCTGCCGCCCAACGCCGGCAGCGTGCAGGGCGCCATCCGGTTCGATGACGTCGATCTTCTGAATCTGTCGGCGGAGTCGCTGCGGTCGTTGCGCGGTCGCCGTATTGCCATGATTTTCCAGGACCCGATGACGGCCCTGAACCCGGTCTTCACCGTGGGAACACATCTCCGCGATGTCCTCGACGCGAAGGGAAGCGGTGAAGACGCCTCGGTGTTCAACAAACGCGCAATCGAGATGCTGGCCAAGGTCGGCATCCCCGATCCCGAACAGCGATTGAAAGCGTATCCGCATGAATTGAGCGGCGGCATGCGCCAGCGCGTGATGATCGCGATGGCGTTGTTGACGACACCCGATCTGTTGATCGCCGACGAGCCGACCACGGCGCTTGATGTGACGATCGAGGCGCAGATCGTCGCCCTAATCCATGAGATGCGCGCTCATGTTCGAGGTTCGATCCTGTTCATTTCGCACAGCCTGGGACTGGTTTCAGAACTGTGCGATGACGTGGTCGTCATGTATGCCGGAGTCGTGGTCGAGCAGGCGCCTTCGGCTGATCTCTTCGCCAATCCCCGCCACCCCTACACGCGGGCGTTAATCGATTGCGAAATCGGGCTCGATGACGACGGTGGACAGAAGCTCCGATCGATCCCGGGCGAGGTCCTCGATCCCGTCGTCGTCGCGCCGGGTTGTACCTTCGCGGCACGCTGCTCCTTGGCCGAACCGCGTTGCCACGAACAGGCGCCGCAATTCCGATCGGTCGCGCCAAATCATGGCGTCGCCTGTTTCCGCGCGTGACGATGCCCCAGCCGCTGGTCGCCATCCGCAACCTGTCGGTTGTGTTTCCCGGGCCGTTGCGCGCCGTCGACGATGTTTCCTTGGACATCGCCGCCGGAGAGACCCTCGGTGTCGTCGGTGAAAGCGGCTCCGGCAAGTCGACGCTGGCCAAGACCATCGTCGACCTCCATCGACCGACATCCGGACAGGTCATGTTCGAGGGCCAATCGAGCCGAGTGCTGGACAGGTTGTGGTTCCGGCGCCAGGCTCAGCTTGTCTTTCAGGACGCCGCTTCGTCCCTGTCGCCGCGGTTGACGGTTCGCCAGTTGCTTGAGGAGCCGCTAAACATCCATGGTCTCGCGATCGAGGAGCACTGGGCGGGTGTCCGCCATCTCCTCGGCGCCATAGGGTTGCCCGCGCAGGTTCTCGACAAATATCCTCATCAAGTCAGTGGCGGACAGGCCCGCCGAATTGCGATTGCCCGGGCATTGGTTCTGAAGCCTCGGCTGCTCATCGCCGATGAGCCCACCGCCGGACTCGATGTCTCAATTCAGGGAGACTTGCTCAATTTGCTGCGCGAGTTGCAGCAGAGCTTCGGACTGACCTATCTGATCGTCAGCCACAATCTCAACGTCATCCGTCGCGTCACCGACCGCGTCGCGGTTATGTATCTGGGCAAACTCGTCGAAATCGGCCCGACGAAGTCTCTATTCTCACGGCCGGCCCATCCCTATACCGCTGCCTTGATTGGCGCCAATCCGGTCATCGATCCGCGGCGGCGTCGTCCTCGGATTATCCTCCGCGGAGAAATCCCAAGTCCGCTGCGACCGCCGCCGGGGTGCCGGTTTCACACGCGCTGTGGTTTTGTCCGCGATCGCTGTCGAGCGGAAGTGCCCCCGATGGCGCGGATCGCGGAAGGGCGCGAAACGGCCTGCCACTTTCCATTCGTCGCCGCGTCGGAGGAGGGCTCCGCCGCCATGCCTGACGACGCCGGAATCTAGTCGGCGAACTCGAAGGGCAGCAGGCGCCGACAAAGCTCATATCGCGCCATCAGGTCCCGTTCATTTTGGCCGCCGATATTGAACAGGCAATAGCGAAAGCTGTAGCTGTCCTGTGGCCAGTCCGAAAGGCGCTTGCCGGCGCTCGCCCTGATCTTCACGACCGTATCCGGAATCTCTTCGGCGACGCGGTCGAGTTCCGCCTGGCCCGGCACGCGGGTGACCAAGCGATCGCCGAATTCACGTGGTACGAAGCTGGCGGCGACCCGGTATTTCCCCGCGCGTCTGTCGTGGCGCGGCTTTCGCCCGAGGGCGAGGTCGACCAGGATTTCATGCGTCGAAACGCCGTCGACTTTCTCGAAGAGATCGGAAAATTGCGGCGAGAAGCGGCTGTTGATTTCAATAATGGCGGGTGCCCCGCGCGCAGGGTCGTAGAACAACTCCATGTTGAACAATGAATTGTCGAAGCCGATATGGCTCATCACGGTCGCGGCGATGCGATACATCTCCTGCTGGACCGGCATCGGGAGCGTGGATGGGTATTGAAAACGCTTGAAGCTCATCCGGTTGGGGAAACGAATGGAATCGACGATGCCCAGGACCGTGACGCGGCCCCCATGGACGAATCCCTCCAGCGTACACTGCCTGCCATGAAGCAATTCCTCGGCGATCATATAATTCCCATCGACATGGCCGCTGCCGGGCGGTCTCGGCGCACCGTCGATTAGCTGGTTGAACGGCGCCGCGAAGCTGGGGAGCAGGTCGCGTCCGGCCGCCAATGCCTCGTGCCATTCCGCCTTCGTGCGTACGCGGAATCCGAGATAGGAGAGAAACGACTTCACGGGCTTCACCCAGATCGGTAGGGAGACGCCGATCTCGTCCAGCTCGGGCGGTCGGCGTGGGTCGATCAGCGCAAAGCGCGGGACCGCTTCAGGAACCACGCGTTGCTGCTCCAGCCTGCTCCAATATTTGTGCTCGCAGCGGAGGACCCCGGCGAGCGGGGCAACATGGAGGCCGAGTTCGCGTCCAATCGTCGGCACGAGTATGCTGGGCGGATAGTCATCGACGCCGATGATGCCGTGGAATTTCTCCGGCGATGATTGTACGAATTGAATCGCGGCCGCGACAAACTTGGCTGGATCCAGCCGTCTCGGGTCGACAGCCTGGTCGTAGTCGCCGAGCGCATGAAATCGAAAGGACTCGCCGTTGGGAATGCGGCGCAGATCGAGTAGGTCCTCATCGGTGAGCCCGACGACCAGTATGTTCTTCGTCAAGAGGACCGCCTTGCCCGGCTCGGAACGAGTATGATCTCGACATGGTAGTGAATTTCAATGGATCGGCAATCGCTTCGGATCGTGGCCTTGTTAGTGTTCGGCAAGAGCGGTTCCGCGATGCGTCCGGCGACCAGGCGACGAAACGGTAATTCGGCATGGCGGATAACAACGACATCGAGAGCGGCCTCGATCACCATCGGGCCGGTCGCGTCGAAAAAGCGGAAGCCATCTACCGCAAAGTTTTGGACGCCGATCCCGGCAACGCCGAGGCGCTTCACCTTCTTGGGATCATCGCCCACGAGCGGGGCAATCATCGCGCCGCGGTCGATTTGATCGGGCGTGCGATCGCCGCCAGCCCCGATCGGTCCATTTACCACTACCACCTGGGCAACGCCCATATCGGGCTGGGTCAGGTCACGGCCGCGGCCGAGGCGTTTTTCCGTGCCTCCGAACTCGACGCGGCCTCGTTCGATGCGACCTACAATCTTGCCCTGGCCCGGCGCCAAGAGGGCGATCTGGCGGGCGCGGCCGAGTCTTACCGGCGCGCGATGGTGTTGCGGCCGAACGATCCGCGCGTGCCGTTCAATCTCGGCAACGTCTTCGAGGAGATGGGTCAATCGGCGGATGCGATGACTCTTTTCCGCAAGACGCTCGGGCTCGATCCGGGCTTCGTCGAGGCCATGATCAATCTCGGCGTCTGTCTCAAGAATGCCGGGCGCACCGAAGAGGCGGAGCAGTATCTGGAACTGGCGCTTCGCCTTCGTCCCGGAGCTGCCGAGGCCGACGAAACCCTGCGCGACATTCGGAGCCGGTTGCTCCCCCGCTGGCATTTCCCAATGCTCAACGATGCCGCGCGCAACAGCGCCTACGACCGGGCGATCCGGCGCGCGGTGACACCGAATGCTCTCGTGCTCGATATCGGTACCGGGTCGGGTCTCCTGGCGATGATGGCGGCGCGGGCCGGTGCACGTGTCGTCGCCTGCGAAATGGTCAAGCCGCTGGCGCGTGTCGCCGAACGTATCGTCGCCGCCAACGGCTATGCCGATAGAATCAGCGTCGTCGCGAAGAAATCGACGGAGCTGGTTGTCGGCGTCGATTTGCCGGCGCGTGCCGATGTTCTTATTTCCGAAATCCTCGATATGGGATTGATCGGCGAGAGAATGCTGCCGACATTGCGCCATGCCATGCGCAATCTGGTGCGCGACGATGCGCGCATCGTGCCCATGGGTGCGGTCGTTCACGCCGCCGCGATCGAATGCCCGTTTCTGCGGCCGATCAACCCAATTCGCGGCATCGCGGGCTTCGACCTTTCCGATTTCGATAGCTTCCGCAGCGCCGGCTACACCGACATCGACCTGGAGGTTACGCCGCACCGGATGTTGAGCGAACCCGTGGCGGCGCTGGAATTCGACTTTCGCAATATTCCGCTCGGTGGACGCCGACAGGCGTTGGGTCTGCCGATCACCGCGTCGGGAACCTGCCACGGAATCGTTTTCTGGTTCGATCTGCATCTCGACGAGAGCACTGTCTTGTCCTCGCGGTCTCCGGGTCACGCCAATCACTGGAAGCAGGCGGTCATGTTCCTCGATCAGGATCTGCCGGTGACGGCCGGGTCGGAACTACCCATTATCGCCAGACACAACGACTGGGGCATCCGCTTCGACATCGCCGCCGGCGCATGATCGGCCCGATCGCACGGCGGCGTTTGGCCGGCGCCGCGATGTGCGCCCTCGGTTTCCTCGCCAATCCCCCGGACGCGGAGGCGGAGCGCGTGGACCTCGCTTTGGTGCTTGCCGTCGACGTGTCGACGAGCATCAATTTCGTGGAATTCGGTCTGCAGATGGACGCTTATGCCGCGGCCTTTCGCGCCCCCGAGATCGTGCGAGCAATCCGGGGCGCGGGCCGAGATGGCGTGGCGGTGACTTTGATTCAATGGGCCGGCGACAACCAGCAGACCACGGCGGTGGACTGGATTCGCCTGACCGACGCGAAGACCTGCGAGGAATTCGCTTCGGCGCTCGACCAAATGCCGAGGTTTTTCGCCAACGGCGCCACCTCCATCGCCGGGGCGATTGAGTTTGCCATGGCGTCCTTGGCGCAGAGCGACTATCAAGGCGCCCGGCGGGTGATCGACATCTCCGGCGATGGACCCAATAATCAGCAGCGTTCCTTGCGGGCGGCCCGCGACCGAGCCCTCGCGGAGAAGATAACAATCAACGGCCTGGCGATCGTGAACGAAGAACTCTCGCTTGCCCAATATTACGAATCGAACGTTATCGGCGGACCGGGGGCATTCGTCATGACGGCCGTGGATTTCGAGGATTTCGCCGAGGCCCTTCGCCAGAAACTCTTGCGCGAGATCAGCGGCGTGCCGGTCGCCGATTTGCCCCGCCCGGTGTTGGTGGGAGCCGGGGAGCGCCCATGACCCACGCCGATTTTGTCCATTTGCGCGTCCACACGGCGTTTTCACTGTCGGAGGGCGCGATCAAGGTCAAGGATTTGGTGGAACTTTGCCGCCGGCACGACATGCCGGCGGTCGCGATCACCGATACCGGCAACCTATTCGGCGCGCTTCAGTTTTCCATGGCCTGCATCGAGGCTGGCGTTCAGCCGATTATTGGCTGTCAACTCGCCTTGCGCCGCGAGCAGGACGGCCCACGCGGGATCAAGGCCGCGCCGGAATACATCGTCCTCCTGGCCCAGACCGAAACCGGCTACGGCAACCTGATGCGCCTGTCGAGCGCCGCTTATCTTGAAACCGAGCCGGGCGACACGCCGCAAATCGCGATCGAAAGGCTGGCTGCGTTGAGCGAGGGGCTGATCGCCATTGCCGGCGGTCCCGGCGGACCGGTCGGCCGTCGCTTGCTCGAGCGCCAAAAAGGCGCGGCCGAGGCCATGGCCAAACGCCTGTCGGAAATTTTCCCCGGCCGTTTTTATATCGAATTGATGCGCCATGGGATGGAGGCCGAGTCCATCATCGAGGCCGACCTCGTGGAGATCGCCTATCGGCTCGACCTCCCGCTGGTCGCCACCAATGAAGTTTTCTTCGCTTCCGCAGACATGTTCGAGGCCCATGACGTGCTTGTGTGTATTGCCGAGGGCCGCCGCGTGTCGGAGGCGGATCGGCGGCGCCTGACACCGGAGCACAGGTTCAAATCCGCGGCCGAGATGCGCGCCCTCTTCGCCGATTTGCCGGAGGCCGTGGATAATACAATTACCATTGCGAAGCGTTGCTCGTTCACGCCCCGGCCGCATAAACCGATGCTCCCGGTCGTGCCCAAGGCCCGCGAACGCGGCGAGGAAGCAACGCTGCGGGCGCTGGCGGCGGAGGGCCTGGATCGCCGCCTTGCCGCCCATCCGCCGGCGGCACCGCTTGCCACCTATACCCAAAGGCTCAACGATGAACTCGATGTCATCGTCAGAACGGGGTTCGCGGGTTATTTCCTCATCGTCGCGGATTTCATCCAGTGGGCGAAGGAGCGGCGGATTCCGGTGGGACCGGGGCGCGGTTCAGGCGCCGCCTCGGCCGTGGCCTGGTCGCTCGGCATCACCGATCTCGATCCAATTCGCTTCGGTCTTTTGTTCGAGCGCTTTCTCAACGCCGAGCGTGTCTCGATGCCCGATTTCGATATCGATTTCTGCCAGGATCGGCGCGACGAGGTGATCCGTTATGTCCAGCGGGAATACGGCGCCGACCGTGTTGCCCAGATCATCACCTTCGGCAAGCTCCAGGCTCGAGCCGCCCTGCGCGACGTCGGCCGGGTGCTGGAGATGCCTTATTCCCAGGTTGACCGCATATGTAAGTTGGTGCCCAACAACCCGGCAAAACCGGTGACCCTCGCGGAGGCGGTGGCCGGAGAGCCGCAGCTCAAGCAAATGCGCGATTCCGACGAGGCCGTCGCCAAGCTCATCGACATAGCCCGCAAGCTGGAGGGACTCTATCGCCACGCCTCGACCCATGCGGCGGGTGTGGTTGTCGGCGATCGCCCGCTCCAGGAGCTCGTGCCGCTCTATCGAGACCCGCGGTCCGACATGCCCGTGACTCAGTTCAACATGAAGGATGTGGAGCTCGCCGGGCTGGTGAAACTCGATATGCTCGGGCTGAAGACATTGACCGTCTTGTCTCAGGCCGAGGCGCTGGTGCGGAGGCAGCGGCCGGATTTCGACGTCAACAGCCTTCCCCTCGATGACGCCCCGACCTTCGCGATGTTGTCCCGCGGCGAAACCGTCGGTGTATTTCAAATGGAAGGGTCGGGAATGCGGGACACGATCCGAAGGCTTCGCCCGGATCGTTTCGAGGATTTGATTGCCCTTGTCGCGCTCTATCGGCCAGGGCCGATGGAGAACATTCCCAAATACATCGCGTGCAAACACGGGCTGGAACAGCCGGACTATCTGCATCCGCTCCTCAAGGGCATTCTCGAGGAAACCTATGGCGTCATCACCTATCAAGAGCAGGTGATGGAAATCGCCCGAGTTCTGTCGGGTTATAGCCTTCGCAGCGCCGATCTCCTGCGCCGCGCCATGGGTAAGAAAATCATGGAGGAGATGGAGGCGCAGCGCCGGATTTTCGTCGCCGGCGCCATTGAACGGGGAGTCGATGAGGGAACCGCCGCGGGCATCTTCGAGCAGGCCAGCAAATTCGCCGGTTATGGCTTCAACAAGCCGCACGCCGCCGCCTACGCGCTGATCGCCTATCAGACCGCGTGGCTCAAGGCGAATTACCCGGTCGAGTTCCTGGCTGCATCGATGACCCTCGAATTGGCCAATACCGACAAGCTCAACATGTTTCGGCAGGAGGCCGATCGGCTGCGTGTCCGGCTGTTGCCCCCCGATATCAACACTTCCGCCGCCACTTTCGCGGTCGCCCCGGTGAAGGATTCGGGCACGCAGGGCAGGGGAGCGATCCTCTACGCGCTCGCGGCCGTGCGCAATGTCGGGCGTCAGGCAATGGAGGCATTGGTGGCGGAGCGTGAGCGCGGCGGTCGCTTTGCCGACCTCAATGACTTTGCGCAGAGGCTCGACGCCAAGGCGCTCAACCGCCGGCAACTTGAGGCGCTCGCCCGGGCGGGAGCCTTCGACAGCCTAGAACCCAATCGCGCCAGGGTGGTTGCCGCGATTGAGTCGATATTGCGCCACGCCAACGCCGCGGCCAACGATCGGGAAAGCAATCAGGCGAATTTGTTCGGTGGCGCCGTCATGCCGGCACGCACGGCTTTGGCGCCGGCGATCGCCGATTGGCCCGCCCACGAGCGGCTGCGCCATGAATTCGAAGCCATCGGTTTTTACCTCTCCGCCCATCCCCTCGATAGCTACGCGGCGGCATTGAAACGATTGAGCACGATGCGAGCGGCGGAAGTGTCCGTCCATCTCGCGGCCGGAGGCAATTCACGGGTCAAGTTGTCCGGTGTCGTCGTCGCTTGTCAGGAACGGAATTCTCAGAAAGGCAGCCGGTTTGCCTTTCTGCAGCTCAGCGATGCCGGCGGTGTCTTCGAGGTGACGGTGTTTTCCGATGTCCTCGGCTCGGTTCGGCACCTCCTGGAGCAAGGCACCCTTTTGCTCGTCACGGTCGACGCGCGTCTGGATGGCGAATCCTTGCGCATGACCGCTCACGCCATCCAGCTCTTGGAAAAGGCTATCGAGCAGTCGGGGGCGGGGATATCGATTCAACTGGCGGATGGCGGCGCGCTGCCGGAGCTGCGGCGGGCCATGGAGGGCCACCGCAACGGGCGAAGTCGGGTTACGGTTCTCATCGACGCGGACGCCGAACACGAGGTCGAAATTACGCTGCCGGGCGCCTATACGCTTAGCGCGGAGCTTCGCGGCATTATGCAATCGCTGCCAGGTGTCACGGCGCTGCAGGACACCTAATATACAAAATTTATTCGTATTTAATAAATTACACGAAAAAATAGTGTATTGCGTGTTGACGTAGATCGACATCTGTAAAATAATGCCAATTCTGTACAATTTTTGGAATTCGCACCAAGACCCTTCATGACGCAAGAATCCAAACGACCGGATCCTGAGGACGTTGCCAAGGATCGCCGGCAGACCAAGTCCGGATTTGTTCCGCAGGCGATGACCGCAAATCGCCTCCGCGACGGCGCCGTTATATTCCTAAGGCAGGACCATACCTGGTCCGAGAACCTCGTTGATGTCGCTGTGGCGAATGACGCCGAACAAGCGGCCACGCTCCAGGCCGCGGCCGATCGTGATGTCGCCGCGGCTCGGGTTGTGGGGGCCTATCTGTTCGAGATTGCGGTGGAAAATGGCGATGTTCTGCCGTTGCGCTACCGCGAGCGCATCCGCGCGTTCGGGCCAAGCATACCCTGGGACCGGCCGGTCTCTGCCGATCAATTGTCGAGGTAAGCCATGTATGCCTACGACGAATACGATCAAGCGATCGTCGATCAACGGGTCGCGCAATTCCGCGATCAGGTGCGGCGGCGCATTGCCGGCGAATTAAGCGAAGACGAATTTCGGCCGTTGCGGCTGCAGAACGGTCTCTACCTCCAACTCCATGCCTACATGCTGCGGATCGCCGTGCCCTACGGCACATTGTCGTCGGCGCAGCTTCGTCAGCTCGGCCACATCGCGCGTCGATATGACAGGAATTACGGGCATTTCACGACACGCCAGAACATTCAATTCAACTGGATCAAACTGGAGGAAATGCCCGACCTTCTCGCCGACCTGGCCCGCGTTCAGATGCACGGGATCCAGACGAGCGGCAATTGCATCCGCAACATCACCGCCGATCAATATGCGGGAGCCGCCGCCGACGAAATCGAGGATGGGCGCGTGTACTGCGAAATCATGCGGCAATGGTCGACCTTCCATCCGGAATTTTCATTCCTTCCGCGCAAATTCAAGATTGCCCTGACTGGTTCGCCGAACGATCGCGCCGCGGTGCGGGTGCACGACATCGGTCTGCGTATGCACCGCGACGCCGCGGGCGAAATCGGTTTCGAGGTCATGGTCGGTGGAGGTCAAGGCCGCACGCCGATGATCGCCAAGACCATCCGCGAGTTCCTGCCCAAGGAACACTTGCTGTCCTATCTGGAAGCCATTCTGCGCGTCTATAACCAGTTCGGCCGGCGCGATAATTTGTTCAAGGCGCGGATCAAGATCCTCGTCCACGAAATCGGCGTCGAAAAAATGCGTGCGGCCGTCGAGGACGAATGGCAGCAGATCAAGGATGGCCCCTTGGTTCTGCCCCAGGCCACCATCGACGCCATAGCCGCGCATTTCGCGCCGCCTGATTATCGCCCGCAGCCGGCAGATCAGCCCGAAGTCGACCTGTTGAGGCGCGGCGATGCCGAGTTCGCTCTATGGGAAAAGACGAACCTGTTTCCGCATAAGGTGCCGGGCTACGCCATCGTCAACGCGTCGCTGAAGCCCGAAGGCCTCGCGCCCGGCGACGCGACCGCCGAGCAGATGGAGATCGTCGCCGATTTGGCCGATCGCTACAGCTTCTCCGAGGTTCGCGTCACCCATGCCCAAAACCTCGTTCTGCCCCATGTCGCGGTCAAGGATCTGCCGGAAGTGTGGCGGCGGCTGCGGGAGATCGGCTTCGCCACGCCGAATCTCGGCCTCATCACCGACATCATTGCCTGTCCCGGCCTCGATTATTGTAGCCTGGCCAACGCACGCTCCATCCCGGTGGCGCAGCGGCTCACCCACCGTTTCAGCGATCTCGCCCGCGTCCATGACATCGGCGAACTGCAAATCAAGATTTCAGGCTGCATCAATGCCTGCGGCCATCATCACGTCGGGCATATCGGCATTCTCGGCGTCGAAAAAAATGGAGAAGAATTCTACCAGATCACGCTGGGCGGCAGCGCCGATCAGGACGCCTCGATCGGAACCATCCTGGGACCGGCCCTATCAAGCAACGCGGTCATCGACGCCGTCGACAATTTGATCGGGACCTATCTCGACATCCGCCAAGGCGGCGAGACATTCCTTCGCACGGTTCGCCGCGTTGGCGTGGCGCCCTTCAAGGAACGGCTGTATGCCACTGCTTAAGAACGGGAAGGAAGTCGAGGATCCCTGGCATTTGGCCGTCGATGGCGACACCCTGCCGGCGGACGGGCCGGTTATCGTTTTCCTGCCGCGTTGGAAGGCGGAACGGGAGGCGCTGCTGCGCCGTAACAGCGGTGTCGGCGTGCGCCTTAAGAATACGGACAAGGTCGCGGAACTCGCGGACGACCTCGATCGGCTCGGGGTCGTCGCGCTCGAATTTCCGAAATTTTCCGACGGGCGGGCATACACACAGGCCCGGTTGCTGCGCGAACGTTACGCCTATCGCGGCGAATTGCGGGCGACGGGCAATGTGTTGCCGGATCAGCTTCTGTTCATGCATCGCTGCGGTTTCGACGCCTTCGAGGCCACCGATTCCCGAGTCCTTCGCAACTGGGAGAACGTGGTCGGCGCGTTCAGCCTGTTCTACCAACCCACGGGCGACGGCCGCGCAACGGTGACAAATCTTCGGCACACCCGCGCCGCATCCGACAACGAAGGCTCACGGTGATGACGGTAACCATGATCGCCAAGGACAAGACCGACCAAGTGATCCGGCACCTTCGGGACATCGCGCGCGACCACGCGCCGTCGGCCCTGGCCAGCAGCTTTGGCGTCGAGGACATGGTGCTGACCGACCTTATCGATCGGGAAGCGCTGGATATCGGCATCTTCACGCTCGATACCGGGCGTTTGCCGGAGGAGACCTACCGGCTGATGCAGGAGGTCCGGCTTCGTTACCGTGTCCGGATCGTTCCCTATTTCCCGCGCAGCGACGCGGTTGAGGGTTATGTCGCGGTCAATGGGCCGAACGCGTTTTTCGACAGCGTGGCGTTGCGAAAGGCCTGCTGCAACATCCGCAAGGTTGAGCCATTGCGGCGGGCATTGGCCGGAAAGGCGTCCTGGATCACCGGCCAACGCCGGCAGCATTCGCCGACGCGGCGCGACCTGCCTTTCGAGGAGCGCGACGAGGACAACCGTCTGCAGAAATTCAATCCCCTGGCCGATTGGACGAACGAGGAAATTTGGACCTATGTCAAAGAGCGCGGGGTTCCCTACAACGCGCTCCATGATCGGTTCTATGCCAGCATTGGCTGCGCGCCCTGCACGCGGGCCATCGCCGTGGGCGAGGATATCCGCGCCGGGCGCTGGTGGTGGGAAGATTCGGAAACCAAGGAATGTGGTCTGCATTCCGCAAATTTGACGAGACCGAAGTCATGAATTTTGAGACGACCGTGGATCAGAACCAGCCGGCGGCGACCGTTGATCGAACGGCTGAACGGTCTTGGTCGCATCTGGATACTCTTGAGAGCGAAGCCATCCATGTGCTGCGCGAGACCGCGGCGGAGTTTCGCAATCCGGTCTTGATGTTTTCCGCCGGCAAGGATTCGACCGTCCTGCTCCGCCTGGCCGAAAGAGCCTTTCGGCCCGGGCGGTTTCCGTTTCCCTTGTTGCATGTCGACACGGGACATAATTTCCCCGAGGTCATCGATTTTCGCGATCGCACGATGGCGCGGCTGGGCGAGCGCCTGATCGTGCGGACGGTTCAGGAGTCCATCGATAAGGGCCGCGTGACGCTCAAGAAGGAAAGTCAGAGCCGCAACGCGCTGCAGACGGTCACCCTGCTCGACGCGATCACCGAATTTGGTTTCGATGCGTGCATCGGCGGCGCCCGCCGCGATGAAGAGAAGGCGAGGGCGAAGGAGAGAATTTTTTCCTTTCGCGACGAATTCGGGCAATGGGATCCGCGCCGGCAGCGGCCCGAACTTTGGCATCTGTATAACGGCCGCGTCGATCCCGGGCAGCATATGCGCGTCTTTCCTTTAAGCAATTGGACTGAGCTCGACATCTGGCAATACATCGCGCGCGAAAGCCTGGAAATCCCGACGATCTATTTCGCCCATCACCGTCAGGTGGTGCGCCGTGCCAACCATTTGGTGCCGGTCTGGGAATTTCTTGAACTGCAACCGGGCGATGTCGTCGAGTCGCGGCTCGTACGGTTCCGCACGGTCGGCGACATTTCATGCACGCTACCGGTCGAATCGCCGGCGGCGACCGTTGCCGAAATCATCGCCGAAACGGTGGAAGCGCGCGTGAGCGAACGGGGCGCCACGCGTATGGACGATCGTACGTCGGAAGCCTCGATGGAACTTCGCAAAATCGCGGGCTATTTCTGATGAACGGTCGGCTGGTATGAAATTGGCGCAAGAGACCGAGGCCGGCGCGGGTGGCCTGTTGCGATTCACGACGGCGGGCAGCGTCGATGACGGCAAAAGCACGCTGATCGGGCGCCTTCTGCACGACGCAAAGGCGGTGCCGCAGGACCAGATCGAAGCGCTGGAGCGCGCCGCGCGCCGCAGCGGCGACGGCGCCATCGATTTGTCCCTGCTGACGGATGGTCTCACCGCCGAACGCGAACAGGGCATCACGATCGACGTCGCGTATCGCTACTTCGCGACGAGGCGACGGAAATTCATCATCGCCGATACGCCGGGCCATGAGCAGTACACACGCAACATGGTCACCGGCGCGAGCACGGCCGATTTGGCGATCGTGTTGGTCGATGTTCGCAAGGGTCTGACCGATCAGACCCGACGTCACCTTTATCTTTCCAACCTGTTGGGGATTCGCCACCTGTTGATCGCGGTCAACAAGATGGATCTCGTCGGCTATCAGGAATCCGCCTATTTGGCGATTGCCAAGGCGTCCAGCGACGTATGCACCAAACTATCGGCGCCCCTGCCGCACCTTATCCCGATCTCGGCCAAGCTTGGCGATAACGTTGTCCATCCGAGCGACAACATGCCGTGGTATCGCGGTCCGCCTTTGTTGACGCTTCTGGAGACCGTGCCCATCCCCGGTTCCGAAATGGCCAGAGGTGCATTTCGCTTTCCGGTGCAGGTCGTGAGCCGT